>SLMC01000402.1 GCA_007133745.1 Kiritimatiellia bacterium | reverse complement strand
GCACCTCACAACTCCGCGTCCCGTCCGCCGCTTCGAGGCGGCGGACGGGACGCGGAGTTGGAGGGGGGTGTCCGTAATCCGGGGGCGTTGCCCGCGGCTCTGTTGCGTAACCCCTTCGGGGTTGAGGTTCATCATCTTTTCGATTTCGAGCAAGGGAAATAATATCAACGCGGGCTGTCGCCCGCAAACCAAGTGTGTGGGTATGTGGGTTTGGGAGTGTGTAAGTTTTCACCCACACACTCACGCACCCACCCACTTACAAACAATCACGCCTCCAATTAATTTCTGCGCGAACCCTAAGGCGTCGATGTTTCCGCCGGTTCGGGTTCGGTCGGTTCGGGTTCGGTCGGTTCGGCGGTTCGAGTCGGGCCGAGCGGGATATGCCATGCGAAGGATGGATTGCCGGCTCGGTCCACGACGCGCGCCTTGGTCCAGCGGTTCAGGGCGTCGTCGGCGTCCAGCGGCGAGAACGACAAGGAGGGCGTCGAGGATTCGGTGCGCCAGACCACTTCGGCAATGCCGCTGGCATCGAAGGCGTTGACTTCGACTCGGTCGGTTGGATTCCATTTCGAGAAGACGAAAACGCTTTTCAGATGGGTCTGAACCGGTTTCGGGCCCGTGTTCATGGTGAAGCGCAGCCGATGCACGCTCAAGGCGTTCAGATCCTTTTCCGACAGGACGGCGGCCAGCAGGGCGCGCAAATCGAGCGTGACCGGATGCCAAACGTTCGGCTGCCATTCCACGGGGGTCGGCAGGGCTAGGACGACATTGTCGAGTTTCGGTTCGCCAACCAACGGAATATGAAAGGTTTTATTGCCGTGACATTCGAGCGACACAACAATGGCCGTATCGTCTTTTTTTCCGACGGCGGGGCGGCGCATATGGAAAGCCAGAAACGGATGACGAGACGGCCGCCAACGACGCGAGCGTTGAAACTGCATCCAGAACGAGCTTTGCCGTCTTCTCGATGTGTGTTCGATATAGGGCTCTTCGCCTGACGGCCTTTTGATTTGCAGCGATTCACTCGACTGGAAATGCCGCGCGTCATTGGCGGCGCCTTCCCAGCCGGTGTTCCACAGGATGTTGGCGGGATAGTCGGTCCGCACCAGGGTGGGCGGAGTTTTGTCGCGGCTGAAATCCATGGTCATGGGAACAACGACATCCTCGGCGGTGTTGCCGGCGCCGTCGCGGATGGAGCTTAGGGTTAGGGAAAAGCGTTCGCCGTCCCGGGTTTGCTGAATGCGATCCCGAAAGATATAGGGCCAATTCAGGGACAGTGTGGCGTTTTCCGGGCCGTGCGCATAGCGGGAGCCAAGCACGGCTGCGGGCACATCCTCGTTGTTCCACTTCAGGTGCAGGGCTTCGATATCCACGGGCGCGCCCGAGCCGGTGTTGAACGTGATGTCGAGTACGGATTCGTTGTGCAGGGGATCGTTCGACTTAACGAGCGAATGCGATACATCGGGCGGTCTTGGCGTGTAGAGAAAAGGAATGTCCGTCACGGCGGATTCCATGCCCGTCGCGTTTTGGGCTTTGAGCAGCAGACGGTGCAGGCCGGCTGTCAGGCCGGACAGGTCGACGGCGGATTCCTTGTTGTTCTGGATTTCCCGCCAATCGAGGTCGGCCAGGGTATCGGGGTCAAGGCGTTCGGGCGGTTCCGTTCCGGAATAGACAGCCATGGAGACGGCGGTTACGCCGTGAAAGTCGAAGTAGTCGGGGACGACGGTTAGCGGGCGTTGGTCGGACACGGCCGGACTTTGGACAATATGGCCGAGGTCCCATTCCGTGAAGAGCCCGGTTTGATCGATGGCATGGCGCGACCCGAACGAGAAGGACTGGATGTTCATGGCTTTTCGGCTCAGGGCTTGTTCGCCGACGGCGTCGCTGACCATGCCGACCCAGGTGCGCCATGTTCCGTCCGCGACCAGATCGCGACCGTTGCGAACGTTGCGGGCCGAATCGAATGTTTCGCTCAATTTGACCACGCTTTGGTTCTGAAGGGTCAGCGAGACGCGGGCCATGGGTTCGGCTCGGTATCGAAACTGCAGGATAGGATCGCGCGCCAGGTTCGATGCGTGCGGGAACACGCTGCGCAGGCGTTGCTGACGGCCCGTGTTGGCAATCCGCAGAAAGCTGCCCTGGGCGGGATCGAGGTGTCGGATGCGCATGCGCTGGCGTTCGGCGCGCATGTAGGCCGGCAGTTCGCGCGATTCGAAATTCTCGAAGAACGGGATGGCATCGCCCAGACCCAGCAGAACGGGCGGCTCGCGGGATGGATTGTCGGCCCAGGCTAGCGAGAACGGAACAGTCTCGCCTTCTAAAGCGACCGATACGGAGATGGACGGGCTTTTGTCGCGCGCCAGATCCGGGCGGCGCGGCACAAAGGCTACGCGCGCGGCTAGGCCTTCCCGCCATGTCTCCACTGTTTGATTTCCGATGCGGACGGCCGCCGCATGAAAGCGTCGGTCGGGATAATCGGCGTGGTTGACCAGGCGGATGGCGTTCGGAATGTCCGGGTGCCATTCGGCTGTGACGGAGGGGGCTTCGGGCAGACGGATCCAGCGCACGTCGTGAAAGGAAGCGCCATTCGTTGCGGAGCATTCAAGGCTCAAGCGGATCAGGCCGGCGTTGGTGACGCTGTCGATGCCGGTCTGGATGTCCACGATATTCGTGAATGCGCCCACAGGGCGTGTGGCCATATCCGGCCCTTCGGCCATCAAAGCAGTTGCGGTCGCTATCTGACCGCCGATGTTCGGGGGGCGGGTGCGGATTTCGGAAAAGGCGCGGATGGCATAGGCTTCGCCGGGTCCGTTCCCGTGCAGTCCTTGCATGACATAGCTCGGCTGCAGATTGCCGAAGCCTTCCGCGCGCGCGTAGAATTTGTCATGCGAACGGATGCCCGTCTCGTCCTCGACAGGCAGCCAAACCGTGATGTCGGTCCAAGATTCGTTTAGGCGCCATGGGTCGGAGGGCGCGGATGCGCCGGGGACATCGGTTTCTCCGCTTTTCCCGAAGTCGCCCTTCGAAAAATCAGTTCCGGAGATGCGGTGAAAGAAGCGAGCTTCCGGGGCGTACTGGCCTTTGTTGTTCATGCGTCCGAGCGAGTAATGAAAATTGAATTGCGCGGCGGGCGTGCGCTTGATTTGAAACGTCCAGCCTGCAAGGGCGCTGTAGGGAACAGGGGGCATGGCGGCTCGGGTCAGCATTTCTCCGCCGCCGAGCGTCGTGGCGGCCACGACATAGGGACGGTTTTTGCCGGGGTCCGGCCAGTGCAGTCGGGTTTGGCCGGTCGGATCGTCAGCGCTCCAGTATTCGGGAAGCATCCGTTCGGCAGGCAGGCCGTTCACCAGCAGCGTCCGATAACGGTTCGAGTCGGTCGGGTTATCCCTGAGTGTCAGGTCGTCGAGGGTTGCGTTCGTGGGCGCTGCCGTGAATGCATGGGGGCGCGGCGCAATATGTTCGGCGGCCATTTTGACGCGGGCCACCATCATGGAGTTCATGAAGGTCCAGATGCCGAAGGCGCCGATATCGATCGGGTCGTCCTCCTGTACGGAAAACACGCGTTCGTTGTCGAAGAAATATTCGAGCCGGCTGCCGATCCGACGCAGTTTAATGTAATACCATGCGCCGTGCAGGTCTCGTCCCGCGCGCAACAGCGGATCGCGGATGCGCCGCTTTTGTCCTTCACGATGGCGGGGAATCAGGTAGGCGTCGCTTTCCTCGACGAGTTCGCCGTTCCTGTACAGGCGTGTGTGGCGTTGGGAATGGTCGGGATCCCAGCCGGTAGCGGTAATGCTGTAGCCTTGTCCGGGCGTTCGGCGGGGGGACATGGCCGTTATGTTGAGGTCGCCTGCGCGCGTGTAGTACTGGTGGCGCATGCCGGCGTACAGTTCCAGGCAGAAATCGCCTTTGAAGTCGAACTTGGACCAGAGAGCCGCCAGGCCTTCCGGCGCTTCGCCGTTCATGTGGGACCAGCGCGGATCGCATTGGAACCGGTTGACGACCGACCATTCGCCCCCGTTTTGCACCCATTCGTGCAAGGATTCGTTGAACAGATAATCTTTTACGTTGAAGCGTTCCACATGGCTGTGTTTCAAGTCGTCGACGGAGAATCCGTCGATGCGCATGCGTCGGCCCGTAAGGGGTTCGGGAAGCGGGTGCTTGAACAAGAGCCTGTCGCCGCTTGTGGCCCAGAGCCAATGCCCTTCATAGTGAATTGCGTACCAAGGGGTTTTGGCCTTGGTTTTCTCGTCGGTATCGATTGCGAAATCTCGAGCGGGGACTTCGGCGCATACGCGGCTTGTTCCATTCTGTTCGTCAATCTCTTCAAGGATCAGTTTGTCGGCAAAGGCTCGGACGATGAAGTGTCCGTTGGTGGATGTTTCCGGAACGGCGAGGTGAATTTCGGCGCCGTCGACATAGGGCATGCGACAGAAGAATCGTCCGTAAAAGTCGCCTTTATGCCAGGTCATCTCTTTCGAATCCTGCGCCCACTCGCCTTCGGGCGACGCCCAGTTGCGCATGAAGGGGTCTTCTCTGAAAACCCTGTTTTTTTCGAACTGGTCGCGATGCAGCCCGTCACGTTCGAAGCGGTAGCGGGGCCGGGTGATTCGGGTGGCTGTTCCCGAGCCGACAAAGAGACCGGATGCTCCGCGGAAGTCGGGGTCGAGATGATGCACGAGGACGAGGGCATTGTCGCGATACAGGCGCAACGCTCCGTCGTTCGTGGCGTCGGCCATGAGCGAGACCGTTTTCGGCCCATTGTTCGCTGGAAGCGTAAGCCGCAACTCTTCGAGCACGGCATCCGTTTCAACGCCGGTCTTTTCCAGCAAGAGGATTTCCTCGTTCTGGGTTCGGGTTCGGGTGAAGCGCCAATAGGGTTCTTGTTCGTCACGGTATCCGAGAATCAGGCCGATTTGCCCTGAATCGGACGGTGTTTCGAAATCGGCGGAGAAGACGTGTCGGGAATGATCCGGATCGCCCAGAACAAGCCATTGATTCTGGCGGGCGCGCGAGACGTCCAGCACGTTCGGGGCATCCTCAAGAGAGGGCGTCCGCCTGAACAGACGTTGTTTCGGGAAGAATTCGCCGTTGCCCTCGACCGTGTGACGGCGGATGTCGGCCAAGCCGGTCAGGTCCAGATCGCGATTGGATCGGGCCCGCACGTCGTCGAACAGCATGCCGGAATTGGAATGCGCGAAAAGGCCGAACCGTCCGCCGGCCGGCAGGCTGTCCGTAGCGACATCGGCGACGAGCGTGTGGTCCAGCCAGCAGCGGAGGCGGTTGGGATAGATATCGACTCTCAGTTTGACCCATTGATCGTGCGTGAGTTCGGTGGAAACGGCGGCGAGTGTTTCGCGCGGGGCGTTGGTTTGGCCGGAGACGCGCCAGAGTCGCAGCAGGGCGGTATGCGAGGCGTCGTTCATGGTCAGGGTCAGCGCGTGATAGGCGCCGGCATAGGTGTGGTAGAAAACCAGGCCCGCTTCGCCCGGGGCGGTAATCAGAGCGGCTTCCATGGTGTAGGTGTCGTAGAAATCGTGACCGGCCAGAATGAGGGCCGGTTCGCCTTCGGCGCGCAGGTTGGAAAAATTGGCGCTGCGTTCCGGGTCCGGCTTGCGACCGCGTCGTCGCCGCAGCCGTTCGCCCCGTTCGGTGGTGGCGTCGGCGGCCGTGCGCAATTGCCAGGCGCCCGACACTTGTTCCCATTCGACCAGTGCGTCTTCAGTGTCGCCGGGCAGAAAGAAATTGTCTTCAAACACGAAATCGCTTGTTCTTTGAAAGCGAGTTCGCACGGTGTCGTCGGTCGGCGCCGACGTCGCGGGCCGAAAGAGCGTGGCTGGCGGAGCGAAGGGCGGGGGAAACGCGAAGACGGGTCGATCCTCGATATACAGGGTCCATTCCCTGTTTCTGGTCTTCAGAGTCCATTCCGCATATTCCAGAGGTTCGGCGGGCAGCGCGCCGGGATGCGACCGCAGTCGGGCTTCGAGCGTATCGGCGGACAGAAGGTCGCGGGGCGTGACTGCAAGGTCGATGTTGTCGCGACGGAGACTGACGACCGTCGCTGCAGCTCCGTCAGGGCTGGCGAAGCGGAAATCGGCGCCCTGATCCGGGTTCCAGGGCGCCTGGAAATAGAGGTTGCCGCTGTGTTCTGGAATTTCAGCGGTTTTCGTCCATTCGTTGTCCGCTGTTGCGGCGAACGGCAGGGTCGCCAGCAGCAGGCAGGCGTACCCTAGCATGAGCGCTTGCCCGTATGGGTATGAGGAGGTTGAATTCATTGGTTATGAAGACTAGCAAAAAAACGGTCTCCGCATAATAAACTTTCGCGTATTTAGCGTATTTCGTAGTTTCATCTTCTTCGGTTTACGAGAACGGCGACCTGCCTTCGCGCAAGCGCTACGGCGGGCTCGCGAGAACGAATAACGAGTTGGGACAATAAGTCTTGATAGCCAACCGGTTTTTCGCTAGTCTTAAGAACCAAT
>SLMC01000330.1 GCA_007133745.1 Kiritimatiellia bacterium | reverse complement strand
CTGGATCGCGGCCATTGGCTCGAGGCGCTGGAATACTACCGGATGGTGCGCGACCATTTCCCCGATCCCGAGGCGCGCACGCCGGAGCTGCGGCTGAAAATGGCCTATTGCCGACGGATGCTGGGCGAGAAACCGGATGCGAAGGGCAAGCCAAAGCCAGAAAGCGCAAGCGACTTGAACCCGGAACACTTGAAAGCGTTCGAGCGCGCGCTGGCGGCGGCGAAACCGCTGGTTCCCGAATTTTTCTCGCAGCAGAGCAGTCCGCCGCATCTGACGGCCGACGACTACCATCTCATGCCGCCAACCGACGATCCGCTTGGGCTGAAGGAACCCGCATGGCGGGTGCCGCTGCCGTATTCGCGGCTGGACTTCTTCGTATACTCGAATCCGGTGATCACACGCGACAGCGTCGTGTATCGGCACAAGAACATCGTATACAGCCGCTCGCTGCTGAACGGGGAATTGCGCTGGCGCAACGATTTGGGTGGTCGGGTCGTCTGGCAGAACTGGACCGAGCGCCAGTACCCGCACGAGGATGTGCTCGTGCAGGACGGACTGGTCTTCACGACGGTGCATCAGGTGGGGCCGACTCTGGTGGCGCTCGACGAGATATCCGGCGCGATGCGCTGGGCGTACGGACCGATGGTGGCAACCACGCGCGAAGAGGCGAACATGCGCTTCGAGGCCGCGCCGGCCGGCGGGCCGATGACCGTGTTTGCCGGCTACATCCAGGACAATATCGAGGGGGCTACGCACACCGACACGGAATATGGAGTGATCGCCTTCGACAGCGTCACGGGCCGCGTCCGCTGGCAACAGCACCTGAGTCGGCTGCGGCCGGGGCTGTTCGAGGCGGGGACCGTTCGGCGGCGGAATCGGATTTTGAGTTTCGCCTCGCCGCCGCTTTATCACGAGGGCACGGTCTATTACACGACCAACGCGGGCGCGATCGCGGCGCTGGACGCGCTGTCGGGCCGCATCAAATGGATTATGCGCTATCCCTACTACGCGCACGACCAGAATCACGCCGTGCATGACGCTACCCGCCGCTTCGGCAGTGGCGGCGGCGCGGTTCAGTATACCGGGCGATTCGGACCCGGCGGCATCCGGTACGAACCGCACAGCCCGATGTTCTGGTATCCGCAACGGCCGCTGCTGGTCGGCGAGGATCTGTACGTGCTGCCGGTCAACTCGATGTTCATGTACAAGCTCGACCGACGCACGGGCAAGGTGCATTGGACGGCCGGCAAAATGGACGGGATCAGCTATTTTCTCGGGCCGCTGCCCGGCGGCGAGCTGCTCATGGCCAACAGCGGACGGGGCGGCCGCGTTGACGAATACGGGGCCGTTCGCCGTACGCGGGCCGGAGAACGGATCAAGCCGAATCATCCGGTACGTAAAGACAAGGGCGGGCCCATTCATCTGCTGGATCCCGCCACCGGCAATACCGTTTTCCGACTGGAGGATTTCGTCGCCCAGGAACCGCAGCCGAGCATTCATCTCGGCAGACGATGGGGCGGATTGGGACACGACGGCCTGAACTACCAGATAACGGCCCGCCCGTTTCTGAGCAAAACCGGGCAACTGATTGCGGGCGGCTACGGCTATATAGGCTACAACCTGTTCGGGCATTTTACAGGGCTGGCCGAATACGCGCTGAACGAGAAAAATCGTCCCGTGACGGCGCGCCGCCGCTATATCAGTCCAACGCTGCTGTCCTATACGGAAAGGCTGATCAACGAAGACGCGCCCCAGACATTGAAAAGATACGAGGCATTGCCGAATATAAGCGATTCGGACAAGGAGCTGATCGAACGCAATCGCCGGTTCATCGCGGACACCCCGGCCTCGAACGAGCATCCGTCGTTTTTGCCGTTCGCGCGCATGACCTTCGAACGCTACGGAACGCCGTTCGAGCTGCGGTTCGGGCCGCGTCAGGTCGAGATGGTCTTCGATTTGGACGCGGTCAAGCGCGCGTTGGCGGGCAAGCGCGACGCGCCCAGTCTGTTCGGCCAGGCCGAAGTGGCCATGGGCGAAGGCCGCTTGGAAAACGCGGCCAAACTGATGCAGGCCTGCCTGGCGGCGCTGCCTTCGGAAGACGAGGATTTTCGCGTGCTGATCAATCAGCAGTTGTATCGCGCGCATCGGCAACTGGCGCAGGGCCGCATTCGCGCGGGCGATTCCGACGGCGAGGTCGCGCATTGTCTGGGCATGAGCCGCACGGCGACCACGCTGGGCGACGATCTCGAGATGCGTTTCGCGATTTCCGACGCCTACGCGCGCAAAGGCGATTTGCGCAATGCGGCCCTGCAATTGCAGTCGGTTGTGGCGACGTTCGGGCACTACGGCTACCCGGTCTCGTCGGTATCCGGCGCGGATCGCGCGCGCTTGTCGAAAGCGTCGGCGACGATTCTGAAACGGATCGGCGCGTTTGCCGACGGCGCCCCGCAAGCGGCGGAACTGGCGGCGGCGGCCGGCTTGCTGGATGGCGGCGTGCCGCTCTATTTCGGCGCACTTTCGCCGCTGGACAAGGATCTGACGGTGCGGGCCGGCGAATGGGCGGCCCGCCAGTTGAACCGATTGCGGCGCGGGTCCGATCCGTTCGCGGCCGAATTCGAAACCATGGCGAGTCAGGCCCTGAACAAGGCGAGCAGCGAAGAGCAGCAGGTTCGGCTGCCGGAATTTCCCGGTACGCGCGCTGCGCAACAGGCTCTGGAAAGCCTGCTGAAGGAGGCCGATGGCGATTTGTCGAAAGCCGGATCGAGCTTGAGCGCGGCGGCGACCGGCCGTCGCCGCCTGTGGAACCTGACGGATATGGCCCGGATCGGCGGGTTGACGTTGCCGCAAGACTATGTCGGCCGCCTGCTGGCGCCGATGGCCAAGCCGCGCATGGCGGCGCGCTTCCCGCTGGAGGAACGGACGGCCGATTTCGAAGAGGAGCGCGCGCCGGCCTGGCTTCTGCTGGAACGGCGCGGCCGACTGGACATCGAGCCGGATCTATTGTTTCTGGGCGGACGCGTGCGTACCCGGTTCGATAACAAATTCCTGCTCTATGCCGTGGAAGCGGCTACGGGCAAGACGCGCTGGAAAGCTACCGAACAGCGCGGCGAGACTTGGTTCGACGAGATCCGGCTCGAGGGACTGGGCGACGAGCCGGGCTTCTTCGAGGCCTATACCTACGACGACACTGTCGTCGTGCATGGCCAGTACGATGTGCTGGCCTTCACGTTGGCGGACGGCAAGCTGAAATGGCGCTACCGCGTGCCGTTCGCCTTCGAGATCCGGCATTCGCTCATGAGCGGAGATTTGCTGTTTCTGGCCGGCCAGACGGAGACCGTGGCGCTCTTCCTGGGCACGGACGACCCGCGCGGGGAAGTGGCCTGGCAGGAACGCGAGGAAGGCGATCTCTACGGCGCGCCCTATCTGAGCGGAGATCGCTTGGTCGGTGTGCGCAGCATGCCGTTCAGTCTGACCGTCCGCTACCGGTCGACCGGGCGGCTGATCGGACGTCTGGAATTGCCTGAACTGTCGCTGTTTCAGGAACATCCGCTGGTTGAAAACGGGCCTGAAGCGTATCCGATCGCGCACGACGGGGACCGGCTCGTGGTCACGGACGGCTGGTATTACATCATGCTGGATGTCGGCGAGATGCGTGTGGTCTGGAAACGGCTGATCGACAATAACGACTTGACCAGCGAACCGCCCATGCGTTTCGAAATGGACGGCGACTATTTGGCGGTGGTAAAAAAAGACTTCGACGTGAACGTCATCTACATGCTGTCGAGCCGGACGGGCGAAGTTCTGTGGCGCACCGACCCCAAGGACCGCAGCACGCCGAGGCCCATCCACTCGATGCGTATGCGCGACGGCAAGCTGTACGGCATCCGTCCGCATGCGGGCCAAGGTTTTTACATGGTCGGGCTGGATTGCAAGTCCGGCAAAGATCTGTTCAAGCCGAACGCGCAGACCGGGTACGGCAGCCGGCCGGACACGGCGCTGTTCTCCGCCTTGCACGGGACGACCGGGATGGTCCAGGTCCGGGATCGGCAGGATTTCGAGCTGAAGGCGTTCGATCTGACCGACGGCAAGTTGCAGCATACGCTCAAAGTCAAGGCGGCGGGCGACTTCGGCGAGCATGGCCGCGCCTCGGCCGCCGCCCATAACGGGCGTTTGGCCCTGCACGGCGGGAACGACCTCATTCTGGCAACACCGAAATGACGAATATGCTTTGTCGGATGGGTCGGACAAGTCCGACAAGTCCGACAGGTCCGACAGGTCCGACAGGTCCGACAGGTCCGACAGGTCCGACAGAAACAAATAGAAGGGAATACTGCGATGAACGGAACGCCGAGGAAAACTAAGCTGGTTCGCCCGCTGGCGATGCTGGCGGCAATGCTGGCGGCCACCGGCTGCATGCAACTGGAATTGGCTGTCGAGATGCACGAGAAGGACGCCGGCGCGACCGTCACCGAGCGCATCCGGTTTTCGCAGACGCTCCTGCATTTGGACGAAGGCGGCGGCGGAAAGGTCAACCTGGTTTCCTATCTCGGCCGTCAGGGCGCATTGAACCGCATGAAACGTATGGGCAAAGGCGTTACGCTCGTCAGTCATGCCGAAAACAAGCTGCCGGACGGCAGCCGCGAAAGCGTGGTTGTCTATCGCATTCCGGATATCGAGGATTTGCGGCTGCCCAACCCCTTCGTGCAGAACAACAGGCCGGCCCCGCTGATGCGTTTTCGTTTCAGTCCCACTTACGAACGAAGAAGCGGCAGCGATGTGATTGGAACGATCGGAATTGGCTTGCGTGTCGCCGAAGGGGAAAGCGGACCGAAAGCTGGAGAAGCGGATGCTTTGCTCCCGGAAACGCCTCTGGACTTCCAGATGTATCGCGATTTGAAGCCTATCTTCGCGGATATGATGAACGATTTCGAAGTGAAAGTGGTTCTGACCGTTCCCGGTCAGCCGGCCGAACGTGGCCGTCCCGAGGGGGATCGGCTTATTACGCTGCTGCATTTCCATGACGGCCATACCGATCGCCATGCCGAGCCGCTGATTCGCAACGAGGAAGCCATGCTCTCGATGCTGCAGTTGAAACTGGGCGATGCGCCCATCACCGAGCACACCAGAAACTTTCCGCGTTACGAACAGGTTCCGGTTCATCGCGGACGCTCCAATTACGGATCTACCTCGTTTCGCATCTGGCCCACCCGCCATCTGTTCCGGAAGTATTTTGCCGGTCGCCCCAAATCGCAGGGTGGCGACCAGTGAGCCGTAAGCCGTGAACCGTATGTACGAAAGCGAAAAGATGAATGGCGCATTGCGCACATCGTACCGTGCCGCCCGCCGGCCTTGCGCCGGTGGAGGCAAACGTTGAGGTCCGTGCCGCCCGCCGGCCTTGCGCCGGTGGAGGCAAACGTTGAGGGGGAGGCGCTGCGTCCTCCTCTCTCTCAACTTCCTTCACCACCGGCGCAAGGCTGGCGGGATCGAGAAAATGCGCCAAATCTGAGGTTAGGAAATTTAGCGGAACAAAGCCGGGACGACGGCGCTGAGTCCGATAGCGAGCAGGAAAAGATAGGCGACGAGCCGGAGCTTTTCCTTGGAGATACGGTGACCGATGCGCAAGCCCGCTTGCGTGCCCAGATAGACGAGAGGCGAAAACGCGAGGCCGAGCAGGATCGCGCGCACGATGCGCAGGCTGTCGAAGGTATACGTCAGCAGCACGAGTTGCAACGGGATCGCTGTCAAGAACACCGCGAAAAGGAATCCGCGCGTTTTTTGGGAGGACCAGGTGTGCGCCATGGCCCAAAGCACGAGTGGCGGTCCGCCCATGCCCGAAATGCCCGAGAGAAGGCCGCTAGCCGAAAAGGCGAGCGCGGCCCAGCCCCAATGCGATGTTTCCACCGGTTTCGGTCGCCAGCAGAATTGAACGGCGACCAGCAGGCACAGCAAGGTTCCCACAGCCAACCGGATACGGGCGGGATCAAGGGTCGTCAGGCGCATGAGGCCGAACGTGCCGATGCCGACGCCAAGCATGCGCACGGCGGTGGCGGTCAAGGACAGACGCCAAGGCGTATCCGCGCGCAAACGTCGGGCGCCGATGGCCGCCTGGATCAGGCTGCAGGTTGCGACCAGCGCGACGGTCTGTTCGATCGGTAGCCCGATCCAGACCAGCAGCGGCGTGGCGAACAGCGCGTAGCCGAAGCCCACCGCGCTTTGCGCCATGCCGGCCAAGCCGAGAATTACGCCTGACAATACGTATAGCCATGGATTCACGAATATGATCTTTCTCTGTGGCTCAGCGCCTCCGTGGTGAATTCTTTCCCGTTGGGACGCTAACTAGACCCCATCCGAAAAGGGTCTGCTGCTCTCTGTCATTCCGAGCTTGCGAGGAATCTCGGGCGCATCTGCGATTTGTTGCACCGACCCGCCCGCCGACCTTGCATGTCCGCCGTAGCCTGCAAGGCGAAGGCTGGATGTCGGTGGAGG
>SLMC01000026.1 GCA_007133745.1 Kiritimatiellia bacterium | reverse complement strand
TGTTCCTCGATCACAACCTTGGCTTCGGGACAGGCCAGCGGCGAAAACTCGCCCTCGGCCGTTCGAATGCGGAACCCGCCCTTGTGCCCGGCGGGCAGGAGCACGGCGTTGTTCAGGCGCAGCTCTTCGAACAGATTGAAGCCTTTGCCTTTCACCGTGAACTGCAGCGGACCCGTGTTCACGGCAAAGCCGTCGCCGACCGGCGCGACAGTCAGCGCGGCCGGGGGCGGCGGCATGGGCGCGCTGGCGGCGCGCAACACGTAGGCGGCGTTTCCCTTGGCCGGAATGCTCGCCTGGAAATCGAGATGCAGCCACTTGACCGAACCGTCGTCCCACCAGCGGTTGGCGATGCCGAACTGCACAGGAACCGGCTTGCCGTCCGGCCCGAACAGACGCAGGCCGGCGGGATCCTTCAGGGCGCCTTTGGGAAACGGCACGCCACTGGTGATCGGTTCGTTGGCGCGCGCCACGCCCAGCCGCTCCTCGACCGTCAGGTTAACCTCCAATGCCGTTGCGGTCAGCGTCAGCAGTCCCGTTGCCAGCATGCTTGCCATAGTCTTCTTCATACTGTGTCTCCCATGTTGCGGTTTTGAAGCTAATGACAGGATTAGCGTGCATTGTCAAGCGTTGGCAGATATTGCCGCGTCATGTCGAGTTGGCCGTTGCTGTCGAAAAAGCCTGCGCACAGCGCGCTGTTCGATCCGTCGGCGTCGCGTCGGGCGGAATAGACGATATAATCCGGCAGCAGATCGTACTTGTGGTTTTCCGGCAGCCCTTCGCCCCAGGGGATTCCGCATTGGACAACGGCCAGCTTTTCATGATTCCAGGGGTTGGGACGTGCCAGGTAGAGTCCGTGTCCCTGGCGGGGAAACGAGCGGTCGCCAACGCGGAAGCGGTCGGTCTCGACAGTGACAGGCGAGGTTGCCAGCACCGTACGAATCAGGGCGCTGCGTTCCGGCTCGCCGAAAAGGAACAGGTTGAACCGGGCCAGATCGCCCGGACGCAGATGGTATTCTAGCGCCGTGCGCGGTGCGGCCTTGGCGAAGCGCTCCCATTCGCGGGCGGCGCGGCGCAAGCGTATGGACGGGCCCGGCCCCTCGCTGGCGCATACGAAGAGAAAGGGCGAAAGAAAGGCGCGCTTGACCGGTCCGATCGGCGAGGGGAGCAAGGCGGTGTCGTAGCGCATCTCGCGCGGAGCGCCGGGTCGTCGCCGTTCGCGCAGCCATTGGCGCAGATCGTCGCGGGCGAAAGCGGCGCCCACGATCCAATGATCCTCGCCGGGCAATTCACGGTAGATCGCGTTCGGGTTGACTTGCCGAACCGCATGGGCCATGTGTCGCCCCTCTTCGACGCGAATCAGCCGGTCGTCGGAGCCATGCAGGGAGAAGACGGGCGTCTTCGCAAGTCGGTCGAGCATGGAATGGCCGAATTCGAAATCAATCATGGTGCGCTTGTAGCAGGGCATATCCTCGCGGCGAACATTGTGCCAGAAATAATAGTCGCCGCGCGCGGCGATCGGGAGCAGGCCCGCGAAAACGTCGGGATTGCGCGCGCCGATGGTCCAGACGCCCATGCCGCCCATCGAGAATCCGGCCAGAACGATGCGTTCATCGTCCACGTTGTAGCGGCGCTTCATTTCCATGATCGCGCGCAACACGTCGTGTTCGCCAATGTTCTGAAAATCCGTGTTGCTGCGTCCGAACGGCGCCACGACCATAAACCCGGCCTCCTCGGCGAAATCGAACAGCGCCGGTTCGATCGCCGTCCAGTTGACGAGGTCCAGAAGAGGGGAATAGCCGTGCAGATAGACGAGCAGCGGGCGCGGCTTGCCGTCGTGCGCCGCCTTCGGCAGGTAGCGCAGAAACGGCTGGTGCGAGCCGTCCGCATCGCAGTAGTAGGCTTCTTCGCGAAGGCCCGGAGCGAGTGGCGGCTGGCGGCCCGCGCGCACGGCCGCGCGCAAGCGTTCGGCCTTGTTCAGATGGCGTTGGGCCATCGCCTCGAGGTCGGACGACGGGCGATAGGCGTCGAGCGCATAGCGCATTTTTCGCAGAATGAACTGGGCGTTGTCCCATTCGTTGCGCAGGCGAGTATCTTGCGGACGGAGAATCGGAGTTCGTTCCAGCATGCGCAAGCGCATGTACGCCGGTTGCGCGGCCAGTAGCGGGCCGGGCCGCGCGGACAGCAGGGCGCAGGTCGCCAGCAGCGCAGGCAGGAATCGGTGGTGCATCGGCCTAAGAGATCGTTTTTTTAGAAGAAACACGATTTTGCCCGTATCTTTATTCCCTGAAATGCTTGAACACCCGCTTCGCTCAAGATAACGAGGGAAACGAAGTGTTCCCGTCCTTCTTGGTTCTCTTCGTTGCCTTCTGTTCAATTCTTTTTGATTGCGGGCGAAGCCCGCCTTGTTTCTGTTTTCGTCTTTACATTCAGGACGAAAAACCTTTACCATTGTTAGCGATGAATGACAAACGAAACCGTCCGAAAATCGCGCGTCCGCGCGTGGCCGTGGCGGGCGGCGGCGGCGCGTACGGCAATACGGCAGCCGCTCTGTCGGCGCTGGACCTGTCGGCGGTACGCGGGCGGCGTGTCCTTGTCAAACCCAATGTCGGGCGCATGACGGGGCCGAACAGCGGCGTGAATTGCTCGCCGGATTCGGTAGCCGCCTGCCTGGATGTGTTGCGCGAGGCGGGCGCGGCTTCGATCGCCGTGGGCGAAAGCCCGATCCTCGGAGTGGACGTGCTGGCCGCGTTCGAGGCCTGCGGCGTAGCCGAACCGGTGCGCGCGCGCGGGCTCGATCTGCTGGATCTGGACGCCGCGCCGCCGATAGTCCTGCCGTTGCCGACCGGTTCGCTGCTGCCGGAACTGAAAGTGTGCGGGCGCGTGCGCGAGTTCGATCTGATCCTGTCCCTGGCCGTGATGAAGACGCACATGCACACCGGGGTCACGCTCGGCCTCAAGAACTGCAAGGGCATGCTTTACAAGCGACAGAAAGTGGCGCTGCATCAGATCGCGCATGGGGGCGACCCCGCTCGCGGCGTTACGCCGCTGGATGCGGCCATTGCCGACATGCTGACCGTGCTGCGGCCCGATATTGCCGTCCTGGACGGATGGGTCGGCATGGAAGGGTTGGGGCCTAGCGCAGGGGATGCGCGGCCGGCCGATATTGCCGCAGCTTCGTTTGATCCTGTGGCGGCGGACGCGACAGGCTGCCGCCTGATGGGGCTCGACCCCATGGACGTTGCGCATCTGCGGCTGGCCGCCGAAAAGGGACTGGGCGTGGCGGACGCGGACCGCATCGAAACCGTGCCTGCGGACATTTCGCCATTTCTGCGCCCGTTTCGCCGTCCGCCTGCCGAACTCGCGTTGGCGTTCCCCGATGTCGCCGTGTACGAAAGCGGCGCCTGTTCGGCCTGTCTTTCCACGGCGATGCTTTTTCTGCAACGCTTTCGCGAGAGCATTCGCGAATATAGGCTAGAGGACGGCAAATTGCACATCGCGCTGGGCAAGGACGTGAAAGACGTGCCGGAAGGAACGATCGTAATCGGCAATTGCGCGGCGCGACACAAGGGGAGGGGCGCTTTCGCCGTCGGCTGCCCCCCGGTCGCGTCCGCCATCTACCGCGCCGTGACCGGGCGCGAGGTTGACGGCAGCACGGAATAGTCATGGATCGGACACTGTTGTTTCTGGACAAGGTTCTCATGGATGCCGGCGACGGCTGCGCGCGCGGCGTCGAGCTGTTCAATCTGAACCTGATTCGCGATTTGACCCGCCTGCAATGGGCGGTGACGGCGCCGGTTCATCCCGACTGGCTCGAACGGGTGCGCGCCTGTGCCGAACCGGGCCGGATCGAGGCCTTTCCATCGGTCGGGTTCGGGCCGATAGCGGCCGGGCGCCTGCTGCGCGCGCTGCGCGGACGCACCTTCGCCGCGCTGCTGCTGGGCAACGTGGCCAATCGTCTGACTATGATTTCCACGCTGCTGCGCATGGCCCGTATCGCGCCGCAATGCGCGCTGATTGCTCACCGGGAACCGACGCGGCGCTGTCTGTTCGCGCAGAAAGCGTGGCCGACAACCGTGGTGGCGGTGAATCGCCAGATCGCCGGCCATTTCGAGCGGTTCGGTTTTTCGCGGGTCCATGTCCATTATGGCGTGACCGATGCCGACCGTTTCTTTCCCGCGCCTGCTCCGCGTGCCGACGACGCCGTTCATTTCTGCGTGCTGGGCCAGTTGGACAACGCCTGGAAAGGCGCCGATACGGCCGTGGCTGCGTTTGAGTTGCTGCCCGAGGATGTCCGGCGCCGTTGCCGGCTGCATTTGGCATCGTTTCGGACCCCGCCCGATTTCGGCGATACGCGCATCCGGGCCTATGCCTGGATGGACGTCAATGGCATTCCGGATTTCTTGCGAGGGATGGACGCGATGATCGTTCCTTCGCGCGACGAGAAAGTCATGCGCGAAACCTTTTCCCAGGCCATGGTGCAGGGCATGCTAAGCGGGCTGCCCCTTCTGGCCAATCGCCTGCCCATACTCGAGGAGAAGCTCGACGAAGGCGGCGGTCTCGTGTTCGACGGGCCAGCAGGCTTGCGCGACGCCATCGTTCGCCTTGCGAACGATTCGGACGAACGCGCGCGCATGGGCGCTCGGGCGCGCGCCGTTGCCCTGCAACGCTATGTCTGGGACACGCGCGTGTTCGCCGACCGGTTCCTGCCGGGCTGCTCCGCAGCGCGTTAGCGCCTTATCCTGCCGCCTCTGCCATAAACAGCAAGAAATTGGAGGCGGCATTGTTTGTGAGTGTGTGAGTGCATGAGTGTGTGGGGGAACCTCACATACTCCCAAACCCACATGCCCGCACACTTGGGTTGCGGGCGGAGCCCGCGTTGGAGCCTTTCCGATGTGTCAAAGCGGCAGTCGGCGCTCTTCGCGGGTGCGCATGTTCTTGATGCGCACTGTGCCGCCCGCCAAGTCGTCGGGACCGATGTACGCCGCTTCTCGCGCATCGGCGCGGTCGGCGCGCGCGAAAAAGGCCTTGGCCTTTTCCGGTCGCAGCGCCATGTCCGTGCGGATACCGTCGCCTCGCAGCCCGGCGGCGAAGCGCAGCGCGGCAAGGCGCTGCGCCTCGTCCATGAACCCCACATGCATGTCCGCGCCGTCCGCGGCGGGCGTCGCCGCAACCCGTTCGGCGAGCAGCTCCGCGATCACCACGTCTCCGAAACCGAGCCCGACGCCGCTCGCCGGCCGACCGCCGACCTGCGCGAGCAGGTTGTCGT
This sequence comes from Kiritimatiellia bacterium, assembly GCA_007133745.1. Taxonomy (GTDB): domain Bacteria; phylum Verrucomicrobiota; class Kiritimatiellia; order UBA8416; family SLMC01; genus SLMC01. The sequence continues at coordinate 1,264 of SLMC01000026.1, read as the reverse complement.
AGCGGCCGCCGCCGAAAATGGCTCGGAATTTCCCCGCGCGGTCGAAGGCCTCGAACACGATGCCGGTATAATAGGCCAGCCCGCGCACGACGGAGATGTCGAAGGCCGCCGCTTCGCCGAGCACCAGGTTGAGCGGGTGCAGGTGACCACCGGAGTGATCCACCAGCGCTCCCACATAACGCTCGCTGTTCACCTCCCGCTTCAATGCCGGGCCTTCCAGCAGCTCCAGCTCATGGTGGCCGTAGCGCTCCCAGAGCGTCTTGTGCTCGATCAGCCCCTGCATCTGTTTGGCGTTGCAGGCGGCGAACAGATTGCCGTCCTTCAGGTCGCACGGAATCGCATACTGCGCTATGCGTTCGCGGATGATGCGGTTGCCCTCGAAGGCCATGTCGCCCAGCGCCCTGGCGGTTTCGGAACCGTACTTCGCCTCGATCACATCCATGTCGCGGCTGTAGCTGTTGACGATCTGTCCACCGTTGCGACCTGACGCACCGAAGCCGACCCGAGCCGCCTCCAGCACCACCACCTGCATGCCCTGCTCAGCGAGATGCAGCGCCGCGGAAATACCGGTAAAGCCCGCCCCGACCACGCAGACGTCACACTCGATGTCACCCGCAAGGGCAGTGCGCTCAGGCGACGGGTTCGCTGTCGCCGCATAGTAGGACGCCACATGCTCGGCATTGGCACTGGTCGACATTACGATACCTCACTTGAATAATTGAGTTTGGAAGCGTCCCCTTTGTGCAGTGCTTTCCTCATCGGCCGGCGGTCATGTCCTGCAGCATCGCCTGTCGCCGCTTCGCCTCGTTGCGACGCATGAAGTACCAGGCAAGGAAGGTGGCCAGCGAAACGGCCAGGATGATCAACGTGGCCAGTGCATTGATCTTGGGCGAGACGCCGAGACGCACCGATGAGAACACCACCATGGGCAGGGTCGTGGCGCCCGGACCGGAAACGAAGCTGGCGATCACCAGATCGTCCAGTGACAGGGTAAAGGCCAGCAGCCAACCCGCCGCCAGCGCCGGCGAGATCACCGGCAGCGTGATGTGAAAGAAGGTTTTCACCGGCCCCGCACCAAGGTCCATGGCCGCCTCCTCGATGGAGAGGTCCACCTCGCGCAACCGGGAGGCCACGACCACCGCCACGTAGGCGCTGCAGAAGGTGGTGTGGGCGATCCAGATAGTGACCATGCCGCGATCCGCCGGCCAGCCGACCATCTGGGCCATGTGCACGAACAGCAGCAGCAGCGACAAGCCGGTGATCA
>SLMC01000219.1 GCA_007133745.1 Kiritimatiellia bacterium | reverse complement strand
GAAAACCGGTATCGCATGGGGCCCTCGCGCAGGCAGAATCCGAAGCAGACAGGGATTCGCGTCACAAGGTGAAGCAGGGCGGGGGAGGGATGGGCCGATGCGGGCATTCCGAAAAAATCGATCATGAACTTGTTGCCTTTGGCATGCTGATCGGCCAGTAAAGCTAGAATGCTTCCCGATTTGAGCGCTTTGAAGAATCGGCCGGCATCCGCGTCGCGCATCGGGATCAACTGAAAGTTGTCATTGGTTTTCAAGGTTTTGATCAGGCGGTCGGTGCGAGGATTTTTCATGGCTTTGGCAATGCCGACGACAGGCTTGATGGTTCCGAGATGCTGGGCCGCAATTTCCCAGTTGCCCAGATGGCCGGACACAAGGATGACGCCTTGTCCAGGTTTTTGGAGAAGCGCCATGGTGTCCGGATGGATGTCGGAAACGACATGAAGCCGCGTACCGGGTATTTGGTTGTTTTGCAGCGCTTCGGCAATCATGGCGCCGAAATGGACGAAGGAGGCTTTGGCGATGCGTCGAGCCGCTTGGCCTTCGGCAATTTTGCAGGCGGCGATGTTGTCGCGAGCGGTCTTGCGGCGGCGGCGATCGAGCGCGTACCATGCGGCGCCCATGCCGGCGCCCAGCCGAACGCCAGCCGATGCGGACAGAATGCGAAACAGGCCCAGTCCGGCCTTGAGCGCGACATATTCAAGCCTGTGCCTGACATGCATACGGGACGTTGCCTTTCGCGTCAGGCCATTCTGGTTTTGAGGAATTCGGCCAGTGCGCCAACAGTGCCCACGTGCGTCATTTCTTCGGCGTCGAAATCAACGCCGAAGCCCTGCTGAATGTCGTAAATCAGGTCCAGTATGGCCAGGGAATCGAAACCCAAGTCCGCAATGGCCGTGTCGGCTCCGACAGCGGACCAGTCCACCTTGGCTTGCGATGACGCTCGCATGATTTCACGCAGTTTGCCCATGATTTCATCAGTGTTCATAACGCAAAGTATCCTTCCGTTAAATGCCGTACGGGTCGGCGTCCGATCCGTTTTTTTGCGAATCGGGGTCGTTAGGCGCATGGGCGTAAGACGGGTTGGTCGGCAGGGCTTCGTCGGGAACGGAGGCATCCGGCGTTGTCGCCTCGTCGTATTCGGCCCTCTGCTTGCGGCGAAACAGTTTTCTGAACAGGTTCCGAAGGAAGCGTCCGATACGGCCCGACAGCGGGGGTTGGCGCAGTTTTTCGAGTCTGCGAAAACCGTCCAGAAGCTCTTCGGGCGAGAAGTCCTTGCGATGAACGTTTTCTTCCAGTTCCAGTTCAAGTTTTTCCGCCGCCGAATCGCGTTCGACAATATGGGCGTCGATGTATTGCCAGGACAGCCGCTGGGCGGCCAGCAGCCGACGATGGCCGGCAATCAGTTCGTTGTCGCGCGTCAGAGCGATCGGGTTGAGCTGCCCGTGGTCTTTCATGCTTTTCATCAGGGACGTGATGTCTCCGATGTCCTTGCGGACCCGATCGCGTATGATGATGGAATTAACAGGGATTTTCATGGCTGTCTCCTCTCGAAAAAACAATAAATTTGATGCGTGCTTGTGTGTGAGTACGCAAGTGCGTGTGTGAAAACTCACACACTCCCAAACCCACATACCCGCAACCCAGAGGTCAGAGGACAGATGTCAGAAGTCAGAAATTAAGAAACTGACCTCCGACCTCTGACCTCCGACCTCTTGGCCTGGATTACCGTGAAATGCCTCGCTAAATTTTCTTGTTTTTTACAGCAGAACGGTTTGATTAAGGCACTAAGGAGTTGATAATGTTCAAAGGGTTTACAAGGGTTCGATCCTGATTAGGGGCTGGTCCTTTTTAACAGGGTCGCCGTGCTGCTTCAAAATCTTGACGATGCGACAGCGTGAAGGCGCTTTGATCTGATTGAAAAGTTTCATGGCTTCCACGATGCAAACCGCGTCGCCGGCCTGAACCGTGTCGCCCGGCTTGACCAGCAGGGGTTTGCCGGGTCCCGACGAGAGGTAGAAGGTTCCGTTAAGCGGGGCCTTTACGGCGGGGCCGTCGGCGTCCGGCGACACTTCGGGTTCGATGGTTTCAGGGGGCGAGCCGACGGGTTCCGAACCGGACGTTTCCGCAGCCTCGGGCTTCGGAGCCGGTTCGGATGTCGGAGTCCGGGCGGCCTGCATGCCTTCGGCTTTGAGACTGAGGGCCAAGTCGTTTCGGCGGATGGTCACTTCCGAGAATTGGAACTGATTGACTTTTGTCATGAGATCCCGGATTTCACGGTAGTCGCGATCCGACAGGAACGGTTTGGCCGACGCGCTGTCGGGCGCCGGTTCGACGGCCGGGGCCGATTGCTTTTTGCGCTCCAGGTCGGCGGGGATGGGCGGGCGGTCCTCGGTGGGCAGCGCGCGCCATTGGAAATATTCCTTGGCCTGTTCTGGGAAGAGGCAATAGGAGATGATGTCTTCCTCTTCGTTGATCAAGGTGGGGTCTTCCATCTCGAGGGTGATACGCGGCAGGATGGGTTCCAGCAGGTCGGCCGGTCGGCCAGTGACGGCTTTTTCCTTGCCCAGTATTTTCTTTTTGATGGCGGGATTGATCGGTGCGGGCGAACGGCCGTAAAGGCCTTTAACGTAGTTCTTGGTTTCCTGGGGCACCATGGCGTAGCGTTCGCCGGCCAGCACGTTCATGACCGATTGCACGCCCACAATTTGGCTGGTTGGCGTGACAAGGGGTGGATAGCCGAGATCGGCTCTCGTGCGCGGCAGCTCTTCGAGCACTTCCGGCAGGCGGTCGAGCGCATCCTGCTGCTGAAGCTGGGAGCGCAGGTTGGAAATCATGCCGCCGGGAATATGGTGGATCAGGATTTCGGGATCGATCGGGTTGATCGGCTGGCTGCTCAAGTTGCGGTGCGGCGTCAGATCGGTGAAGTACTTGCAGATTTTCCGGAGCGCGTCGCGGTCGAGGTTGGCGCGATAGCTGGTTTCGTCGAAGATGGACAGCATGGTCTCGGCGGCGGGCTGGGAGGACGATCCGGACATGACCGAGATGGCGCAGTCGATGGCGCCGGCGCCGGCGCGTACGCCTTCGACATAGGTTGCGACCGCCATGCCGCTGGTGGCATGGCAATGCATCTGAACGGGGACGTCCACGTTCGCCGTCAGCGCCGAGATCAGCTTTTCGGCGGAGATCGGCGACAGAATGCCGGCCATATCCTTGATGCAGATGGAGTCCACGCCCATTTGCACCTGTTCCCTGGCGATGCGCACGTATTCCTCGACGGTATGCACCGGGCTGATCGTGTAGCACAGCGTACCCTGGGCGTGACCGCCATGCTTGTTGACGGCCTTGATGGCGTACTCCATGTTGCGGTTGTCGTTGAGCGCGTCGAAAATGCGGAAGATGTCCATGCCGTTGCGGCAGGAAAGGGCTACGAAGCGGTCGAGCAGGTCGTCGGGATAATGCTGGTAGCCGAGAATGTTCTGGCCGCGCAACAGCATTTGAAGCGGGGTATGCTTGGCGCGGGATTTGATCAGACGCAGACGTTCCCAGGGGTTTTCGCGCAGAAAGCGCAGGCAGACGTCGAAGGTGGCGCCGCCCCAGACTTCCAGGGAATAGAAGCCGGCCGCGTCGATCGTGTCCAGAATGCCGACGATGTCCTTGGTGCGCATGCGCGTGGCCCAGAGCGACTGGTGAGCGTCGCGCAGGGTGGTGTCGGTGATGCGTAGGGGAATGCGGCTGCCGGCTGCGGCAGCATGGGGTTTCGAAGATGTTTTCGGTGTCCGTTTCTTTTGGGTTTTGGCCATAACGCCCTTTCCTGTGTCGTGCAGTCTTACCACCAGTTCTTCCACCGTCCGATATCGGCGTATTTTTCGTAGCGCGTCTCCACCAGTTTTTTCGGTGAAAAGCGCGCATGTTTTTTGAGGCCCTTGAGCAAGGCCGTTTTGACGTTTTCCATCGTTTGCCTGGGATCCCGGTGCGCGCCGCCCAGGGGTTCGGGAATGATTTCGTCGACGACCCCGAGTTTTTTAAGAGACTCGGCCGTAATCTTCAGCGCGTCGGCGGCTTCGGGCGCCTTGGCGCCGTCGCGCCAGAGGATCGAGGCGCAGCCTTCGGGCGAGATGACCGAATAGACGGCGTAGGACAGCATCATGACGGTGTCGCCCATGCCGATGCCGAGCGCGCCGCCGCTCCCGCCTTCTCCGGAGACAATGACGAGCATGGGAACTTCAAGCAAGGCCATGGCCGCCAGATTGGTCGCGATGGCTTCCGCCTGGCCCCGCGCTTCGGCGTCCAGGCCGGGATAGGCGCCTGGCGTATCGATGAAACTGATCACGGGCAAGCGGTATTTTTCGGCCAGCTTCATGATGCGCAACGCCTTGCGGTATCCGTCGGGACTGGCCATGCCGAAATTCATCTTGACATTGTCTTCGACCGTACGCCCTTTCTGATGTCCGATCAGTACGGCGCGCCGATCCCCGATGGTTGCGAAGCCGCCGATCAATCCGTGATCGTCGCCGAAGCGCCGATCCCCGTGGAGTTCAATGAATTCCGAAAAGATGTTCTCGATATAGTCGCGCAGCAGCGGCCGTTGCGGATGGCGGGCAATTTGCACGGTTTGCCAGGCCGAAAGCGACGCATACAGCGTTTTTTCCAAATCGGCTTTCTTTTTTTCGAGCTGAGCGATTTCCGTCCCGAATTGGACGGAGTCGTCGGCGCTCAAGCGGGTCAGCTCGGCAATTTTGCCTTCGATATTCTTGAGTTCCTGATCGAAATCCTGATGGGCATCCATGGCTACTCCGTTTTTGAGGACGAAAAAGTCTTGCGTAATTTTTCGATAAGGCCCGGATGCCCTTCGTCGGGGTCTCGGGCGGGAATACTGGCCTTTTTTCGGTCGATCAAACAATTCAAGTCTTTGTTGCTGAAGGGTTCGCGACAAAGGTTCAGATCGGACTGAATATCAAGCGCGGTCATGCTGTCGTAGGCGATGTCGAGTTTGAGCGCCGGCACGGTGGCCAGGCCCAGATTGCGGCATGCCTGAAGCCGGCGTTCGCCGCAGATCAGGACCTGGTTGGCATCGATGATCAGCGGGTCGAGGACGCCGAGTTTGCGGATCGAGTTTTCCAGGGTGACCATGTCTCCGTAATTTTCGCGGACGCTGCCCTTGACAATGATGGCTTCGATGGGGACATCAAGGAATTCTCTGTTCATGGCGGGTGCTCCATGCGTTTAGCGTTTCCAGTACCTCAAGACGCGGGACAGGGTGTTTCTCATGTCGCGCCGATGGGCGATGATATCGATGAATCCGTGTTCCAGCAAATATTCGGCCGTTTGAAAGTCGGCCGGCAGCTTCTGGCGAATGGTTTGTTCGATAACTCGCCGACCGGCGAATCCGATCAGCGCGCGGGGTTCGGCGATGTGAATGTCGCCCGCCATGGCGAAACTGGCGGATACCCCGCCGGTCGTGGGATCGGTCAGCACGGAGATGTAGGGGATGCCGGCCTTGTGCAGGCGGGCGATGCCGGCGCAGGTCTTGGCCATTTGCATGAGCGAGACGATGCCCTCGTGCATGCGCGCGCCGCCGGAGGCTGAAAAGACGATGTAGGGGCGGCGGTGACGCAGGGCGTAGTCCGCGCCAAGCAGAATTTTCTCGCCTGTGCCGCTGCCCAGGCTGCCGCCAAGAAAACGGAAGTCCATGACGGCGATCGTGACCGTCTGATCGTCGATTTTGCCGCTACCGGTTACAACCGCTTCGTTCAGGCCCGTTCGGCCTTTGGCCGCTTCGGCCTTGGTGAAGTAGCTTTCCTTGCCGTCGGTAAACTGGAGCGGGTCGGATGTGGAGATGTCCTGGTTGAATTCGTGGAACGTGCCGGGATCGATCGTAATATCGAGACGTTCCCGCGCGGAGAGCCGCTCGTGAAACACGCACTTGGGACAGACTTTGGGGGCCGCGTACCATTCGTCGCGGTGAACATGAGTTTTGCAGTCGGGGCAGACGACCCACAAATTGTCGTCCAAGCCCTCGTCTTTCCCTTTATGCTTTGATTTTTTTCTGAACCAGGCCATACGGCGAACCCCTTGTTTGGCAGTGAAAGAAGCGCATACTGACAGATCGCGCCGATGAGTTCAAGAAAAATTTTGTCTCCGTCAACAAATAAACATGGAAACGCGCTCCGGTTTGTGATAGAACCGACATTGTCTTTTGTGAGCATAGAGTCCGACCCTTTAGGTTTTGTGCGATTTTGGGGCTAGGGGCTAGGGGCTATGCGGGTGTGTGAGTGTGTGAGTATGTGGGAAAAGCAAGAACTGGACAGGCAGAGAAGATGCGTGGGAGTTTGCGTGTGTGGGAGTGTGGGGGGAAAGCGAGAACTGGACATAAAAGGTTGATCGTTCACATCCTCACACACTCCCAAACCCACATACCCACACACTTGGGTTGCGGGCGACAGCCCGCCTTGTTGGCTAGCCCCTAACCCCTTGGGACTACGGGTCACTGATTACTATGGTTGCGGCCGCAGGCCGCATTGAGGGGGAGCATGAAGTTTTCGTTGTCCAATCTTTTGCATGGCGAGTCGGATG
>SLMC01000119.1 GCA_007133745.1 Kiritimatiellia bacterium | reverse complement strand
AGGTGGTGGTCCCCGAGCATCTCGCCATGATCGGCGGTAAATACAATCATGGTGTTCTGCAGCAGCCTCGATCGACTGAGAAATTCCGTAAATCGTCCAATTTGCGCGTCAAGATACGCCAGGTAGGCGAAATAGCCCGCTCTGGCGCGGTGATTCAGCTCCGGCGCAATCTTGCCGCACCACGCATTGACGTTCATGGGGTAGGATGCCTCCAGAGCGTTTTTCTCTGCCCATTCGCCCGCATGCGGCTGCGGAATGTCCTTGTTCATGAAAAGATCGAAATAGTACTGCGGCGGACACCAGGGCGGATGCGGACCGTTAAACGAAAGACACATGAAAAAGGGCCGTTCAGGATCCCGTTTGACGATGCGTTTCATGGCCTGATTGGTCAGCCAAGTCTCTTCCATTTGAGTTTCCGGCAAGTGATTGGGGCGCGCCATCCAGGAGTTGCTGTGCACCCCGTGAGCATGCCGCCCGCGCACGAGGCCGGTTTCGCGTTCGATCCATTCGTCGTAATCGGCCGGGATAATCAGTTCCTCGAAACCGAGATGAAGTCGGTTCGGATGAAAATGCGTCTTGCCCACGTTGATCGTCTGATATCCGGCGCGTGCCAGCTCTCCCGCCAAGGTATGACAATAGGGCCAGGGAAGATTGTCCTTGTAGCCGAGCATGCCGTGCGAATTCGGCTTCATGCCGGTCATCAGGGAGCGCCGGGCCGCAATGCACGAGGCGCATGGCGTAAAGGCGCTCGTAAAGGTCGCGCCTTCGCTCGAGATGCTGTCCAGATGCGGCGTTTCCGCCACGGGATGGCCCAGACGTCCCAAACTGTCGCCACGCCAATGATCCGTTAGAATCAGAAGCAGATTCGGTTTTGTTTCGCTCATGATGCTGTCTCCCTCGAATGGCTCTTTCACATGATGCTCTGCTGCCCGCCGGCCTTGCGTGTCCGCCGTAGCCTGCAAGGCGAAGGCTGGATGCCGGTGGAGGCAAACGTTGAGGGCTCTATTGCCCCAATGTCTCGATCAGGTCCAGGACAATGCGGCCGGTGATGTCGAGGCTGCGAGCCGACAGCTTGTCCATGGTGTCTTCCGGCGTGTGCCAGTAGTCGTTGAGGCCGGGCGCGCTACCGAATTCGAAGTCGATCAGCAGCAATGCCGGCAGGCCGCGTTCGAGAAACGGAATGTGATCGTCGATGACGGCGTAGGATCCGAACGTCACGTATGGGTCCAGTTTCAAACGCCGGGCCGAGGTCATCGCCTGTCGCGCCAGATGGGGCGTGCTGTTGGGCGGGATGGTCAGGTTCAGGCATCGGTCGCCCACCATGTCCACCACGATCGCGGCTTTCGGCAGCGGGGCGCCGTCGTGCAGAACGCTTTCCGCCAGGCGCCGACTGCCGTGCAGTCCGTCGTTCGGGCCGTAGCGGTGAACGCATTCTTCCCCGTCCACGAAACAGAGCCACACGTCGAAAGGGTAGGGCGGGGCGTCCGCCGCGCGCATGACGCGCGCAAATTCCAGCAGCAGTCCCGTACTGGATCCCGAATCGTTAGCCCCCACGAAGTTCTCGATGCCGGCCTTCGTATCGTAGTGCGAAATCAGCAGCACGCGTTCGCGCGTTCGGCCCGGGATGCGGCCGATAACGTTGCGAAAGACCGTAGGGCCGCCGGGCGCGTCGTCGGTGAAGGCGTCCACGCCGGTTTCGATGCCGAGCGCCTTCAGTTCGTTGGCCAGCCAGTCGGCCGCGCGGGCCGCGCCGGGCGTTCCGGATACCCGATCGCCCAGATCCACGAAGCGCGCGACTTGTTCCAGCGCGTGTTCGCCGCTGAACCGGTCCGCAACCGAGGACGGCGCGTTTCGTGTCCGGCACCCTGTCGTTGCGAGCAGGCATCCGGTTGTCAGAATGGCCATGGAGAGTGTGGTGCGCATTGCTTTCTCAAACGAGTTCGCGCTGGATTTGGCCTGGAAGCGGGATGCCGAGCCGTTCGTAGCAGCGTTCGGTGGCGACCCGTCCCTTGGGCGTTCTTTTCAGGTAGCCTTCCTGAATGAGGTACGGCTCGTAGACTTCCTCGATGGTGTCGGACTCCTCGCCCACGGAGACGGCCAGCGAATTGACGCCCACCGGTCCGCCGGAAAATTTGTGCACGATGGTTTCCAGGATGCGTTTGTCCATTTCGTCCAGGCCGTAGGTGTCGATATCCAGCATGTGCAGGGCCTGATCGGCCACGTCGCGCGTGATCCGATTGTCCGCTCTGATTTGGGCGTAATCACGAACCCGGCGCAGCAGGTTGTTGGCAATGCGCGGCGTGCCCCGGCTTCGGCCGGCGATTTCTTCGGCGCCCGCGTCGTCGATATCCACGTTGAGAATGCGGGCCGACCGATGAACGATCGCTTTCAGGTCGATCATACAGTAGTAGTCCAGCCGGTTTACAATGCCGAACCGCGACCGCAACGGCGCGGAGATCAGACCGCTGCGCGTGGTGGCGCCCACAAGCGTGAAGCGCTTGAGATCCAACCGGACGGACCGGGCGTTGGGTCCCTGATCGATCATGATGTCCAGCACGAAATCCTCCATGGCGGCATAAAGATATTCCTCCACCGCTTTCTGCATGCGGTGAATTTCGTCGATGAACAGCACGTCGCCATGCTCGAGGCTGGTCAGCAGGCCCGCTAAGTCGCCCGCCTTGTCGATGACAGGGCCGGATGTCGCCTTGAGTCGGCTGCCCATGGCGGTGGCCAGGATGTACGAGAGCGTTGTCTTGCCCAGTCCCGGCGGGCCGGAGAGCAGCACGTGATCCAGCGCTTCGTTTCGGCCGCGCGCCGCGTCGACCGCCAGTTCGAGCCGTTCCCGAACGCGGGGTTGTCCGACAAAGTCGGAGAACTTTGCCGGCCTCAAGCTGATATCCAGTTCGCGGTCCGGCTGATTCAGCGTTTCGTTTGTTTTCTGTTGTTCCATGGGCGAATTCGTTGTCATGAGCCTTTCCGAGTGTTTTATACAAAAAGCGCAACTGCGAAATACGCGAAAAGCGCGAAAACGCGGCGCAGGCATTCTACGAAGGAGAAACGCTGGGGTGTTATTGACCGAGCGCCGTTTTTATTACAAATTCCACCGTCATGGCCGAGGTTTCCTTGCCGCGCAGCGCCGTTTCCACCATTTTTCGGGCTTCGGCCTGCTTGTAGCCGAGCGCGATCAGGGCCATGACCGCATCGCGCAATTTGACGTCCCGGTCGGAAAGCGGATCGGCGCCGGCGATGGCTTCGAGCGCTTCGCTGCGGTCGATTTTATCGCGCATCTCCACGACGATGCGTTCCGCGACTTTCTTGCCGATCCCGGAAACGGACGCGAGTCGCTTGACATCGCCCTCCACGATGGCGGTTTTCAATTCGCGGACCGACAGGCCGCTCAGTGCGCCCAGCGCCAGCTTGGGGCCGATGCCGGTTGTGCCGATCAGGAGCCGGAACATGGCGCGTTCCGCTTCGGTTGCGAATCCGAAAAGCGTGTGCGCATCCTCGCGGATATGCTCGTGCGTCAGCACGCGACATTCTTCGCCCAGGTTCGGCAGCCGATCGTAGCTGCTCAGAGGAATCATCGCCTCGTATCCCACGCCGCCCGCGTCCAGCACAACGCGCGTCGGATGCTTTTCTGTCAACAGTCCCCGCAAAAAGGCAATCATTGTTCGTTTGTCCGTTGCTTGAAAGGCGTTAAACGGTTTCGTTCAGGAGCTGCAGCCAGGGAATGAAGCGTACGACGACGAACCAAAGCAAGGCGATGGTTCCCGCCAGGCATAGGACCGTCCAGAACAGCTTGCTGATCTGTCCCGCCAGTTTTTTTCTTCTGTATCTTTTCTGCTGATAATTGATCATGGTTCACCTCGTTTCACGTGACTTCGCCGGGCAGAAGGTGCCGTACGCAGTTGGCCAGCTTGAGGATGACCGCGCCGCTGCTCCAGACATCCAGAACGGTGACGGATGCGTTGTCGATTTCAATCAAAATGGATTCGCGCGCGTCCTTTCCGCCGAGCATGGGCATCAGACTCCGAATCAAGTTTCCGTGCGCAATCACCAGAATTTTCTGGCCGGGGCCATGATCGTGCCGCAACCGGTTGGCGAATCGGCCCATGGCGTCCTTTTCCTGTTCCAGCATGCCGTGCGATGCCGGATGCCAGGCTTTGGGTACCGACACGAAATGATCGCGGCTGACCTCCATGATATCCGCTGTTTCCGTATAAGGCGTGTGCCTGTGAAGTTCAAGGGCCAATCGGGCGGTTTCGCGGCACCGTTTCATCACGCTGGCGTACGCGTGACTGAACCGCTCGTTTTGCAGCCGCCGTGCCAGCCGCGTCGCCTGTCGCCGGCCGAGCGCCGTTAGCGGGGGGTCTTCCGCTCTGGACAAATCCCGCCGGTCTTCCGTCGCCTGGGCGTGGCGAACGAAAAACAGGGTCAAAGGCTGTTCTCGTCCCGAACCTGAAGCGTGGTCGTTTCTTCTGTCGTTCACGGCGTGTTATTCAATCCTTGGCCAGCAGCTTTGTTGAAAGAGTTTGTTTAAGGGGTTCAAGCGAAAAAACGACAATCCGCTCTCCTGTCACAGTGCTGATGTCCGTATGCAGGCTCTTGACGCGTTGTCCGGTAATATCCTGTATCAGGGTTTCCAGCAGCGGACGGGCCTTTTCGATCAGTTCCATGCGCACTTGCTTGATCAGCGCGCGACCCTGGCCGTTGGGTCCGCTGCTCGAAAGCTGTTTTTCGGCCGGGGTCAGCACGCCTTGCAGGCGCACAATGATCAAATCCTGAACAAAATGCGTTTTAGCCTCTTCCGGGCCGCGCCCCATGTATTCGCGCTCGAAACGGACAATAGCCTCGCTAATGTCCGCCTCGATTTCGCCCCGGCTCTTGGGTTCGCGTGTTGCCGTGCCCATGGTCTGTTCCATCTGTCATGCGCCGGGTCGAGGCAGCGCCTGGATTTCCGCATCGGATTTTTCGACGGCACGGGTCATGGCTTCACGATAGGCGGCCAGCCGCGCGCGAAGATCCGGGTTGTTCAACGCCAAAATCGCCACGGCCAGAAGCGCGGCGTTTTTCGCGCCCGCCGACCCGATCGCGACCGTCGCCACCGGGATGCCGCCCGGCATTTGCACGGTCGAAAGCAGCGAATCCAGTCCGCCCAGATCGCTGGTTTTCATGGGCACGCCGATCACCGGCAAGAGCGTCATCGAGGCCAGCACTCCGGCCAGGTGGGCCGCCTTGCCGGCGCCTGCGATAATCAGTTTCACGCCGCGTTCCTCGGCCGACAACGCGAATTCGCGTGCCGCTTCCGGCGTCCGGTGCGCGGAAATCACCCGCACTTCGTGCGGAATCGCAAACTGACCCAGCACAGCCGAGGCTTCGTTCAGCGTTTCGTAATCCGACTGACTGCCCATCAATATGGAAACCAAAGTTTGTTCTTTTTGCATACGCTCTCCTATATGTGTTGGACCCGCAACTCAAGTGAGTGGGTATGTGGGTTTGGGAGCATGAGCGTTTTCGCCCGCACACTCACGCACCCGCACAAACAATCACGCCTCCAATGTCTTGTTTTTTATGGCAGAGGCGGCAAATTAAGGCGCTAAGCTATGTTTTGCGGAAAGATAGCGTTTCATTGCAGGGAACGCAAGCTATAGTTTTTGCAAACGCGTACCGCAGGAATGCGGAATACTGGAATGGCGTTTTTTTGTTGCGCTCTCGGGGTTGACCTCCTATTGTTCTGTCATGATTTCGCGCTTCAGACAATTTCGGGCGTTGGCCGGGCTGACGGCGCTGGAGGCTATGCGTCAGCCTCTGTTTCTTTTGCTGACGGCCTCGTGCGTGGCGGCGACGGCGCTGGCGCCTCTTGTGCTCATGCATCAGTTTGGCGAGGAAGGGCGTTTGGCGCGCGACGGCGGGTTGGCGTTTCATTTTGTGTTCGGCCTGTTCGTGGCGGGCTATACGGCCTGCGTCTCGCTGTCGCGCGAGATGCGCCATGGCACGGCGGCCGCGGTGTTGAGCAAGCCGGTCGGGCGTGCCATGTTTTTTCTCGCGAAATTCGCGGGCGTCGCCTGCGTGGTGATCGCTTTTTCCTTTTGCGCTACGCTGGCCACGCTGATGGCCGAACGTGTTTCGGAGCGGTTTATGCTGGAACCCGGCTTTACGGGGTTCGTGACCGATACGCGGCTGGGCGTCATGCTGGCGGTTTCGCCTTTGGTCGCATTCCTTGTTGCCGGATTCGTCAATTGGCGGCGCGGCCGGCCTTTCGAGTCCACCGCGTTCGGCATGCTGGCTCTGTTCCTTATGGTTGCGGCGGTTATGGCGTGCCTGTTCGACCGACGCGGGCAATGGGCGCCGTTCGATCCGCTTTTTCAGTTCGCGATCGTGCCGGCCAGTTTGCTGATTACGCTGGCGCTGTTGACCTTGGCCGCTCTGGCGCTGGCGCTGTCCACAAGGCTGGGCGTGACCCCGACGCTAACGCTCTTGAGCACGCTGTTTCTTTTGGGTCTGATGTCGGACCATTGGTTCGGGACGCGCGCGGCAGGGAACCCCCTGTTCGGAGCGCTCTATAGGCTGTTGCCGAATTGGCAGCATTT
>SLMC01000387.1 GCA_007133745.1 Kiritimatiellia bacterium | reverse complement strand
TCAGTTTTGCACGATCCGAGTACGCGATGGGCGCAACTCGGCTGGCAACGTGATCGGCGAAAGAAGACGGGACTGAATGACCGGAGGGAATCGTGATCCGTTCTCGTCGCCGTTCTCGTAAGCGGATTTATTGGGGGCCGAATTACTGCCGCAGAACATGCGGAACGGAAGTTTGTTGAACAGTTTGAGGAATTCGAGCGAATAGTAGATGTCGTGGAGCGGGAGACCGGAGAGCCATGGTCGGATATTCGCGCATGTCGCGGCGGCCGATTGCGCAACCTCGTGTTTTATCTTGTCCGGCAAAGGAGCGGGTTGACTCTGCAGGAGATCGGAAACCGAACGAACTTCGACTACAAGCTTGTGGGGAAAGCCGCCGGGAAATTCAGCGTTTTGATTCGCAAGGACAAGGCCCTTCGCGCATCGACCGATAGATGCTTGATAGCTTTGGCGAAAAGCGAGATGCGACCCTTTGTTTCACAGAAAATAATCCGCTTTGAGCTATTCACATATTACAAGCCACCGGTTTTGCCGGTGGTATCTGACTCGCACACTCCCAAACCCACATACTCACGCACGTGCGCGGGCGTAGCCCGCTTTGTAGCGGATTTAGCCAGCCAGTGGCAGGCGGCATGATGGCCGGGCCGATGTTCGGCGAGGGGCGGAACGGTTGTGCGGCAAATATCCATGGCATGTTTGCAGCGCGGGTGGAAGGCGCAGCCGGACGGGATGGCGGCCGGGTTCGGGACCTGGCCGGGAATGGCGTCGAGCCGGTCGGCATGCGCGCCGAGTTTCGGGATGCTTTTGAACAGGCCCACGGTGTAGGGGTGCAGCGGTTCTTTGAACAGGGTCTCGGTGCGGGCGTGTTCGACGATGAGGCCGGCATACATGACGGCCACCTGTCGCGTGGTTTGGGCCACGACGCCCAGGTCGTGGGTGATGAGCAGCACGGACATGCCGAAATCCTTTTGAAGCTGATTGAGCAAAGTCAGGATTTGGGCCTGAATGGTGACATCCAGGGCGGTGGTGGGTTCGTCGGCGATCAGCAGGCCGGGCCGACAGGCCAGCGCCATGGCGATCATGGCGCGCTGCCGCATGCCGCCCGAGAGCTGGTGCGGGTATTCGTTCAGCCGCTGTTCGGGATTCGGAATGCCGACCGCGCGCAGCATGTCGAGCGCGATGGCGCGCGCTTCGCCATGTCGGCGGGTACGGTGCAGACGGATGCCTTCCATGATCTGGTTGCCGATCGTGAAGACCGGGTTCAGGCTGGACATGGGTTCCTGGAAGATCATGGAGATGCGGTTTCCGCGCACCGCGCGCATGGCAGAATCCGACAGAGTCAGCAGGTCGGTGTTCTCGTAGAACATTTGGCCGGCGACAATGCGGCCGGGCGGATCGGGGATCAGGCGCAGCAGGGATAGGGCCGTTACGCTTTTGCCGCAGCCTGATTCGCCGACCAGTCCGACGGTTTCGCCTTGCGGGATGTCGAGATCGACGCCGCGCACGGCCCGGGCGACACCGTCTTCCAGCGCGAAGCGCACCTTGAGTCCGCGAATGCGGACCAGCGGGAGGGGCGCTGCCTGGCTTGACGGGGTTTGTTCGTGCGGATTCATGTCGCTTGTAAATCAGGTCTTTCTGTAGAATGTTCTCAAAAAAACGGTATACGGTCAAGCGTCGTCATCCGTGTCGGACGGCGGCGCCTTGCCGCTGACGATGGTGCGCGGGTCGAAGGCGTCGCGCAGGCCGTCGCCGAGGAATTGGAAGGCGACGACGGAGATGAAGATCATGACGCCTGGCGCGAGCAGCCATGGATAATGGCGGATGTTGACGATGTTCATGGATTCCTGGAGCATGTTGCCCCAACTGGCCTGAGGATCCTGAATGCCGAGGCCCAGGAAGCTCAGGCCCGATTCGCCCAGCATGCCTGCCGGTATGGCCAGTGTGGCGGTGACAATGGCGTAGCTCAGCGTGCTGGGCAGCACATGGCGCAGGACGACGCGTCCGTGCGAGGCGCCGAGCGCGCGCGCGGCCAGCACGTACTCGCTATTGGCCACGCCGAGGGTCATGCCGCGAATGGTGCGCGCCATGCCCGCCCAGCCGATGAAAGACAGGATGATTACCACGGCAAAATAGATTTGGGTGGACGAGAGGCGAGCGGCGTCGAACGAGCTGCGCAGGGCGAGCAGGAGGTAGAAGCCGGGCACCATCATCATCATTTCGCAGGCGCGCTGAATCACGACATCGGTGGTTCCCGAGAAATAGCCGGAGATGCCGCCCAGCAGCATGCCGATCGAGAAGGAAATGGCGACGGCGACCAGCCCGATCGTCAGCGAGACCCGCGAGCCGTAGAGCAGCCTCGAGAAGACGCAGCGGCCCAGTCCGTCGGCGCCAAGCAGGTAGAGCATGGGCGGGTTCGGGTGTTCCCCGGTGGCAAGCTTTGTCTCGATGCCGAACAGGCGCAGCCGGGTTCGGATCAGCCCGAACAGTTTGCGTTCCGGTCCGCGCCGGATCAGGAAGCGGACGGGATAGGCGCGCGTGTCCACGTCGGCCGGATCGATGTCGAGCCATTCAGCGATGCGCTCGGCGTTTTCGGGGCGGCCCTCCACATAGTGTTCCCCGAAATGCGCGTCGGTCAGGCGATAGCCGTTATAGACGTAGGGGCGTGTCCAGCGTCCGTCTTCCGCGCGCCAATGGATCAGAGTGGGCCAGAAATGGTTCTTGTCCTTGGCGCCTTCGTCGTAGGGGTAGGGGCTGACGAATTCCGCCAGCAGCATAAGCGCGTACAGCACGGCGAGAATCAGGCCGCCATACACACTGAGCTTGTGACGGCGCAGCTTGCGCCACGCCAGCGCCAGCGGCGACCGGGCCCGCTCCCTTCCGAGCGGCTTCGCGGGAGTTGTTTCGTTCTGTTGCATAAGCTTAGCGCCTTATTCCCGCGTTGAAGCCTTTCGTTGCCTTTTGTCCGAAAAAGCTCTTGTTTCCTGAAAAGGACTGCAAGGACCTTAAGGACGGCAAGGACAGACGATCTTTACGTTTTCTCGTGTTCATGAGTCTACCTTTCACGTTCCACATGCCACGTCTCACGGGTTTGCATATCAATCGTAGGACACTCTCGGGTCGACGATGGCCAGGAGAATGTCGGCCACCAGGTTGCCGAGCACGAGCAGCAGGGCGGCGATCAGAGTGTTGGCCATGACCAGGTTCAAGTCGCGGTTCAGCACGGCCGGATACATCATTTGTCCTACGCCGGGATAGTTGAAGACCATTTCGATGAACAGGCTGCCGCCGATCAGGGCGGGCAGGATGGAGCCGAATCCGGCAACAAACGGCGTGATGGCATTGCGCAGGGCGTGTTTGCAGATGACGGTTCGTTCGCGCAGACCTTTGGCGCGGGCGGTGACGATGTAGGGCTGCCGCTGCGTTTCCAGCATGGTGCCGCGCATGATTCGCTGCATGCCCGCCATGCCGCCCATGGCCAAAACGAGGGTGGGGGCGATAGCGTGCCGAATCAGGTCCAGCGTTTGCTGCCAGGTGGTCATGCTGTCGAAATGGATGCTGGTTCGGCCGCTGTTCGGCAGCGTAGGCAGGAACGAGAGGATGCTGTCGGGGTTTGCCGTTTCCTGTAGCAGAGTGCGGACGAGTACGGCGAGGAAGAACGAAGGCAGCGACATGCCCACGAAAGTCAGGAAGCTTAGGGTTTTGTCGCCGAGTCCGTATTGGCGTACGGCGGCGATGACGCCGGCCGGCAGCGCGACGATCCAGGTGATGAGCATGGCGAAGACGACCAGCGCCACGGTATTGCGAATGCGGCCGGCCAGTTTTTCGATGACGGGAATGTTGTCGTGGCTGCGCCCGAAATCGGGGATGCCGCCGATCGCGGCCGGCGGGCCGTCCAGTTCCAGTTCCATGCGATACACTGTCAGACGCGATGGGCCGAGGGCGGCGAAGCCGATTTCGCGGACGGTATTCGCATCCAATCCTTCGGCTTCGAGTTGGGCAAGAGAGAACGCTCGGTCGCCTCGCTCCATGGGCCGCAGTTCGAAGCGGACGGCCGTGGCGGTCGGGGTGTCGGGCGGACCGCTGATCAGGCGCAGCTCGTAGGCGGCCGGTTGGTCCGAGGGATTGCCGACATCCAGGACGAGTCGGCGAAAGGCATCCTCGGTCAGGATCGGTTCGCCGTCTTCGGTGGCGCCGACGGGTTTTCCGGTCGGATTCCAGTCGGTGCGGCGCAGCCGATGGGTGACATGCGGCGAGCCGGGCTGGCGGAGCGTCAGCGCCGTGTCGGCGGCGGGAAAGGCGATGGCCAGAAACGGTCGGCGCCGGTCGGGTTGGACGAGAGTGTAGAGGTCCAGTCCGGCGCCGACCGAACGGATCGCTACGCGTGCGTCGCCTTCGAGGGTCAGGTCGAACTGTTCGAGCGGGTATCCTTGAAGGCCGGTGTCGCGCAGCATGGGGGCGGTGGCGTGCAGCGTGTTCGCGCCCGCAGCGTGCAGCACGGCGGCGGTTTCCAGAACGTTGGTCGTGTTCGCGCCCTGCAGACGCAGCAGGAGTCGCGGGGTAGGGGGCGGGTGGCCGTTCGGCTTGGCCTTGTCCGATTCGGGCAGGGCGAGAACGTCGTACTCGATTCGGAAGCTGGTTGTGCGGGGATGCAGGTCCGCCAATCGTTGCGCCGTATGCTGCGTGTCCGTCAGGCGCAGATGCGGATGGGCGTCCGATAGCGTGCCGGGTTCTGTCGCGACGGTTGCGACGGTATCCGCGCCGAACTGTTCGGGGAACTGGCGGGCGTCGGCGAAACTGACCAGCGACCGGCGCCGACGGCCGAACCGGATGTCGAACAGGACGCCGCTCAGCCATTTCGCGTAGCGCACCGGCATGGCGTCGTAGAAGCCGGTTTGTTCCTTGACCTGTTCGATGACCTGAAAGCTGATGTTGGGATTCAGGATGTAGCGGTCCAGCGCGCTCTGCGGGTTGGTGTTGATGACCGCGAAGATCACGAACGTCATGAGAAAGACGAGCGGGACGGAAATCAGCAGTCGTCGCAGAATGTACGCGCGCATGGGTTTCCCTTCCCCCGGCAGCTCAACCTGAATCACCAGCAAGGCGGACTGTTGCCCGCGACCCAAGTGTGCGGGTATGTGGGTTTGGGCGTGTGTGAGTTTTCACTCGCCTACGCACTCGCGTGCTCGCACACTCACAAACAATCACGCCTCCAACGTCTTGTTTCTTTCGGCAGGACAGCGTGGTTAAGGCGCTAGTCCACCGACTCTGCCGGTGAGAATTGAAAAGGTTCCACCGGTGGCGTTGATTCCGGCAGTTTACGAATCAGGAAGGACTATCGGGCGCCACGCCGGGAAATTCAATCTTTTTCCCGTTCAAATTTCGGTTTCGCACAGCCGATCAGTATCGGCATTCGTTGAAAGCGGTTTCGTAGAGCGCGAGAATGTTGACCAGCGGGCAATCGGGTTGAATATAGGTATGGCCGGGACCGACGATGAAGCCGCCGCCTTTGCCCACTATCCGGAAATTTTTCAGAACTTCGCGGCGCACGTCATCGGGTGTGCCGCGGCTGAGGACATTAATCAGGTCGATGGATCCGTAGAAGGTTATCCTGTCTCCGAAATCGCGTTTAAGGCCCTCGACGTCCATGCCGGCGGCTGACGTCTGGATGGGTTCCAGAATGTCCACGCCGGCGTCGATCAGGTCCGGCAACAGCGGGCGAACCGCTCCGCACACGTGCAGGAGAAAGCGCTTGTCATGCGCATGCGCGATGTCCGCCAGACGGGTTAGGTAGGGCTTGACGTATTGACGGAACATGGCTGGCGAGACGAGCGGGCCGTCGGCGGAGCAGAAATCGTCGGCGACATAGAAAATGTCGAACGCGTCGCCGGCCTCGCGGCACATTCGTTCGAGCGCGGGGAACAGGTAGGCTGTAACGTGCCCGATGACGGCTTGAGCCAGAACGGGATTTTCGATCATGTCCATCATGAACGCTTCCATGCCGCGCAGATGCGTGGCCTTGAAATAGCCGCCATGCGTGATGTGGGCGATGATCGCCTTGTCGGGGTTGGCCGCGCGCGCGGCGCGCAGCGACTCGAACGACAGCTCGTCGGGGGTTGGCCAGTCGTAGTTGTCGATCTCGCGGGTCTCGCGCATGGCGCCCAGCGGGTGGTGGCAGTATTCCCAGTAGGTTCCGCCGGTGTAGGCCTGCTCTTTTTCTCCGATACCCCAGAAATCGAAGCGGACGCCGTCCGCTTCGCGGATGTGGCGATAATGGTGATCAGCGCCGATCAGGCGCGTGTCGATATGCAGGGCGTTCCAGACCTCGTCGCGGGTGCGGACGCCGAACCGGTCCATGAGCATGGCGACGACTTCCTTCTCTGCATCGAAGGTTATGGGAACCCGGTCGGGCGCGCGGTGTTCGATGGCGGACAGAACTCGCTCTCGGCTGGTCATGGATAGACACCTCTATTTCTTTTTTATGGTAGAGAGGTCGGGTTAGTGCCTTAATCAGGCCGTTCTGCCGAAAAAAACAAGAAATCATTCTGAAATTTGGCGTTACGGGTCTCTTCGCATGCTGAATCCGTATCGGACCACGTCTGCGG
>SLMC01000310.1 GCA_007133745.1 Kiritimatiellia bacterium | reverse complement strand
GACTTGAGCGTCGATGTGAAGGAAAGCGCGCTTGTGGTCACGGGCCGCTCTTCGGATGATGACAGCAACCGCGAGTTCCTGCATCGTGGTATCGCAACCCGCGCCTTTGAACGGCGCTTCCACCTTGCAGATCATGTGCGGGTGACGCGCGCCCATCATGCAGATGGAATGCTGCATATCGAACTGGCGCGCGAACTGCCAGAGGCGCTCAAACCGCGTCGCATTGAAATCGGGACGTCTGGCCCGGCGCGGATTGCCGCCCGACGAAGTCGAGAAGCGGCTCGCGGCGCAAATGACGCAGAGGGAAAAAATGGAGCGGGCGGATCGCGTGCTGTTCAACAGCGGCGGTATGGACGTTTTGCGGGAACAAACCCGGCGAGTCTGGGAGACTCTGATGGAACAACAACAAAAAGGCGGGAAACATGAATAGACGACCACCAAGACCGTACAACAAGGATGGACGCCCTCCGCGTCCGCACGGGCACGAACGCGGTCCGCGTCGGCCCGGCGTCAACGGGAACGGCGGACACGAAAACGGCGAAGGCCAGACCCGCCTTCCGTTCGAAGGGCCCGCCCCCGATCCGCTGAATCTTTTCGACCTCCAGTCGGTGAGCGTGCCGGATTTGAACAAGCTGGCCGACAGCCTGGATCTGCACGATCTTGGCGCGCTGCGCAAGCACGAACTGATTTTCGAAATCCTCAAGGAGCACACCCGCCGCCGCGGCATCATCTTCAGCAAGGGCGTGCTGGAAATTCTGCCGGACGGATTCGGATTCCTCAGGTCCCCGCACAGCAACTATCTGCCTTGTCCCGAGGACATCTACGTGTCGCCGTCCCAGATTCGCCGGTTCGCCATGCGCACGGGCGATCTGGTCGAAGGCGAAATTCGCGAACCCAAGGAAAAGGAGCGGTTTTTCGCACTGTTCCGGGTCGACAAAGTCAACAACGGCGAACCCGATCTGTCCCGAAAAAAGATTCCGTTCGAAAACCTGACTCCGCTCTTCCCGGAAAAAAGAATTCGGCTGGAAAAGGATCAAGGGGGCGTGTCCATGCGGATCATGGATATTTTCACCCCGATCGGCCTCGGGCAGCGCGGCTTGATTGTCGCCGCGCCGCGCACGGGCAAGACCGTTCTGCTGCAGAAGCTGGCCAACAGCATTTCGGCGAATCATCCGGACGTTTATCTGATCATTCTGCTCATCGACGAACGTCCGGAAGAGGTGACCGACATGATGCGGAACACGGCCGCGCATGTTTTGAGCTCGACGTTCGACGAAACGCCGGAGCGTCATGTGCAGGTGGCTGAACTCGTGATCGAGATGGGCAAGCGCATGGTGGAAAACGGAGACCACGTGGTGATTCTGCTCGACAGCATCACCCGGCTGGCTCGCGCGTACAACACCCTGCAGCCGCACAGCGGGAAAATTCTGTCCGGCGGCGTGGATGCGAACGCGTTGCACAAGCCCAAACGCTTTTTCGGCGCGGCCCGCAATACCGAGGATGGCGGCAGCCTGACCATTATCGCGACCGCTCTGGTTGAAGCCGGCAGCCGCATGGACGATGTCATCTTCGAGGAGTTCAAGGGCACGGGCAACATGGAGCTGTGCCTCGATCGCGCGCTGGTGGATAAACGCGTCTTTCCCTCCATCAACATCGAGCGGTCCGGCACCCGCAAGGAGGAGCTTTTGCTTCATCCGGACGAGCTGAGCCGCATGTGGATTCTGCGGCGCGCCATCAACGGCGTGCCGCCGGTCGAGGCCATGGAAATGCTGACGAACAAAATCAAGAAAACCAAAAGCAACGCCGAATTTCTCATGTCGATGAAGGAGTAGATACGCATGCGCGTCAAAGTTGAAACGGAAGGACCCTGTCGGCGGGTGGTTCATATCGATGCCCCGCCCGAAGAAGTGCTGCCCGAGTATGGGGATATTGTCAAGCGATACGCGCGTCAGGCCAGGGTGAAAGGGTTTCGCCCCGGTCGTGCGCCGGTCGCCCACGTGGAAAGAATATACGCCAAGTCTATCGAGGACGATGTCAAGGACAGGATGCTGCCCCGGCTCTATCGCGAAGCGGTCCAGCGCGAAGCCCTTGCCGAAGTCGGGCCGGTCGATGTGCGCGATGTAGTGTTTCACAAGGCAAACGGCTTGAGTTTCAAGGTCGTTGTGGATGTGGCCCCGGATTTCAAGCTGCCTAAATACGCGAAAATGACCCTGAAAGCCAACCCGGTGGACGTATCCGATGCACAGGTGGCCGACGCCATGAAAAGCATCATGGAAAGCCACGCCCGTTACGAGGATGCCGACGAAGGACGGCCCGTTCAACAGGGCGACCTGGTCAATATCGACTATGGCGGCTCGATCGAAGAGACCCCGGTCAAGACGCTTGTTCCCGACTATCCCGGCCTGGCCGAGGGCAAGGACTTCTGGACGCTGATCGACGACCCCGAATTCCTGCCCGGGTTCAACGTCGGCCTGATCGGTTGCGCCGTGAACGAGGAGCGCGCGGTGTCCGTGACGTTTCCCGCCGACTATCGGGTTCCCGCGCTGGCCGGCAAAACTGCCGCGTACACCGTGACCGTCAGGAAAATCCGCGACAGAATCCTGCCCGCGCTGGACGAAGCCTTTCTGAAACGGTTCGATGCGGCATCCGAAGAGGACTTGCGCGCGAAAATTCGCGCGGATCTTCTGGCGCGGGCCGAACAGACCGAACGCCAGCGCTTGAAAGACGACATGGCCAAACAGCTTTTGGAGAAGACCCGCCTGGATCTGCCGCAGTCCCAAGTCGAGGCGGAAACACGCCGTGCCGCTCAAACCATGGTTCGGCAAATTGCGCAACAAGGCGGCGGCGCCGACATTCTGGAAAAGCAGAAGGATCGCATTATGGCCGCCGCCTACCGGTCTTCGGCGGAGCGGGTCAAACTGTCCTATATTCTGGAAAGGATTGCCGCCGAGGAAAACATTGCCGTTGCGGACGATGCTGTGGACCGCGAAATGCAGGCCATGGCTCGCCAGTACGGCATGGCGCCGGCCAAGCTAAGAGAGGAACTTGAAAAAAACGACGGCGTCAAACGGCTGGCAAGAGAAATGCTTTGCGACAAGACGCTCGATTTTCTTCTTGAAAACGCCAAAATCAAAAACTAGGAGATTGCCGATATGACAGAACAGGAAAAAAATCAGATGCTGGTACCCATGGTCGTGGAACAGACCGGCCGCGGCGAACGGGCCTACGACATTTATTCGCGACTGCTGAAAGACCGTATTGTCTTTATCGGCACTGCGATCAACGACGATGTCAGCAACCTGATTATCGCGCAAATGCTGTTTCTCCAGGCCGAAGACGCGACCAAGGACATCAATGTCTACATCAATTCGCCAGGCGGCATCGTAACCTCCGGGCTGGCTATCTACGATACCATGCAATTCATCAAATGCGATGTGCAAACTTTTTGCGTCGGCCAAGCCGCCAGTATGGGGGCCGTGCTGCTGGCGGCGGGAACGGCGGGCAAGCGGCACGCCCTGCCGCATGCCCGCATTATGATCCATCAGCCGCTCGGCGGCGCCGAGGGCCAAGCCTCCGATATCGATATCGCCGTCCGAGAAATTCTGAGGCTGCGCGAAATCCTGAACGGCATTCTTGCCGAGCATACCGGGAAACCGGAAGAAACCATCGCGAAAGACTCCGATCGCAATTTTTTCATGTCCGCGCAGGAAGCCAAGACCTACGGCCTTGTGGACGTGGTGGTTGGCAGCAAAAAAAGCGCGAAGTAGCGCTACAGGAGGAAATCGGCATGGCCAGACGAAATCAATTGACCTGTTCTTTTTGCGGCAAAAACCGCGGTCAGGTGCACCAGATCATCGAGGGGCCCAATGTCCATATCTGCGACGAATGCGTGCAACTGTGCAATACGATGCTGTCGGAGGAGATGGATGCGCCCAAAGAACCGCGAGCCTTCAACCTGAAAGTGCCGCGCCCGCCCGAAATCAAGGCGTTTCTCGATCAGTACGTGATCGGACACGATCAGGCGAAAAAAACTTTGGCCGTCGCCGTGTTCAACCACTACAAGCGGCTGAAACAGGAATCGCACTTCCAGCCGGACGACCCGCTCGCCGACGTGGAAATAGAAAAAAGCAATATCATGCTGGTTGGACCCACCGGCAGCGGCAAAACGTTTTTGGCCCGAACACTGGCTCGCATGCTCGATGTCCCGTTCGCTATTGTGGACGCGACAACCCTGACCGAAGCCGGCTATGTCGGCGAGGATGTCGAAAACATTCTGCTGAGCCTCATTCAGAACGCGGAAGGCGATGTGGCCCGAGCGGAAACCGGCATCATCTATATCGATGAAATCGACAAAATAGGACGCAAGACCGAAAACGTCTCCATCACCCGCGATGTGTCGGGCGAAGGCGTTCAGCAGGCGCTTCTCAAAATCCTGGAAGGCACGATGGCGCGCGTGCCGCCGGGCGGCGGACGCAAGCATCCCCAGCAGCAATACATTAAAATCAATACCGAACACATCCTCTTCATTTGCGGCGGCGCCTTCGTCGGGCTCGACGAGATCGTTGCCCGTCGCGTCGGCAAACGCCTGCTCGGCTTTTCGGAATCCGAAGAGAATGCCGCCCGTCCCAAGGCGGAAACAGGACCTGATCTCGACGTCGAGCCCGAAGATTTCGTGCGGTACGGGTTGATCCCCGAAATGATCGGACGTCTGCCCATTACCGTGTCGCTGGCGCCGTTGACCGAGGACGATTTGGTCCGAATTATGACCGAACCCAAAAATTGCCTCGTCAAGCAATATCGCAAACTGATGGCCATGGAGAAGGCGGACTTGGCCTTTACCGGCGGCGCCTTGCGCGAGCTGGCCCGGATCGCCTTCAAAAAAGGGACCGGCGCCCGAGCGCTGCGCGCCACAGTGGAAAAAATCATGACCGACATCATGTTCGACCTGGACAGCAAAATCGCAGGCCGTACCATCCGCATTACCAAGCGCATTGTGGAACAGGAGCGGTTCGAAGACGAGGATGCCGCGCAGTCTCAGCCGCAGCCGGAAATTGGGAAGGCCGAGCCGGAGCTCAAGAAAGCCTCTTGAGAAAACCGGACAGAACGCCTTGCATGAGAGGCCGAACGCGTTGCATCGCTTTCAGCACGTTTTCATGGCCGCCGCTTTCCCCGGCTTTGTTCGCGACCGTGGCCAAGCCTGCCACGCGAAGACCCCGCGCGTTAGCCAGCATCGCTTCCGGAACCATGGACATGCCGACGATGTCGGCGCCCAGCGTTCTTAGCGCGCGAACTTCGGCCGGTGTTTCGTAAGTCGGCCCCGCAACGGCGGCATACACGCCGCGATACGCCGTGGCCCCTAGACGTGCCGTCTCCTCGATCAGGATTTCGCGCAAGTCGGGCGCGTACACCCGTGCCTGATCGGGGAAACGCGGCCCCAACTCCGGGCAGGGCGGGCCCGCCAGCGGATTTCCGCCCATGGCGTTGATGTGGTCTTCAACGACAACCAGATCGCCCGGGTTCAGACTCTCGCGGATCGCGCCGGCCGCACAGGTCGTCATCAGCGTGGAACAGCCCAGATCCGCCGCCAGAAAAGCAGGAAATACCGTCGGTTCCCACCCTTGGCCTTCATACCAGTGACGGCGCCCTTCGAAGACCAGATGCTCTCGTCCGTCAATCTCCCGCCAAAACAGACGGCCGCGATGCCCCTCGACTCCGGGAGCGCCCAGGCAGGGAATGGCGTCGTAGTCCATTTCGCCCAAGGTCCGGCCTTGATCCAACGGTGCGCTCCAGCCCGAACCCAAGACCAGCGCAACTTTGGGTGCGGACCCGTGGAACGAACGACGAACGCAAGCCACCGATGCTTTCAGGATATCCATATTCATTCTTTTATAATCACCGGGCAGCAGGGAATTGTCAACGGGAATTAGCGCGTAACATGGGAATGTTGGAATGTTGGAATACTGGAATGATGGATGCCGGAGCAAATCATACGGTTGAGCCTAACCCAAGTTTCTTATTGTTCAGCGTAAGTCATTGATAATCAAGCGAGGCTCTTCCGTTGGCACTACAAAGTCGCTACCGCTTGAGCTGAGTCCGTCGGGTTTTGTACGCCGTTTTCCGATTATCAGGGACACACCTTCTGTCGTGGCGAGCGGATCGGCGGCATGGGGCGGAGCGGGGAAACGACCGCCTTGCCGGAGAGACGATAACGCCCTTGTTGCGATAAGCCATTGATTCGGGTAGCAGGTCTCTCCTGACATTCCTCGCAGGCTCGGAATGACAGAGAGTAGCAGACCCTTTTCGGATACCGTCTAATTAACTTAATAAACTCTTTCACGCCCGGTTCTTCTGGCAAATCGCGCCGTTTAAGAATTTTTTTGTGGCGCAATCCGGTAAAGACGACAGCAGAATGATCGGGCCGCCGTTGGGTCATGCGCGCCAGCCTTTCGGAATAAACGTTGCTAATATCGCAAAGCGTTGCTGGTCAATGCAAAGCGATACAACGTCTTGAAATCTTCTGAGAAACCCCCGTCAGAAAAAATTTTGCCTTTCGACCTAACCTTTTTATAAAAACCGAGAGCATAGGGTAGACGGAAGCGCGTTGTTTATGGTAAATGGTCATGCCATGCGAATGGAAACCGACAAGGAACTGCTCGACAGCTATGT
>SLMC01000342.1 GCA_007133745.1 Kiritimatiellia bacterium | reverse complement strand
GAATCGCGCGCCAGGTCGCGCGTAACAAAGCGGCGCCGGGTCGCCGCACTCCAAAACTTTCATCCAAAGAAAGTCAGACGGTTCGGCTTCTCCAATGCGACAGACCCGCGGCGGCAGGGGACGACGGCAGGGGACAGACCCTGATCCCGTTTCGATCTTTCCGCACCTATCGCTTGCATTCGCTTCGCGAATGTGGTTGATTTTCCACCTTGTTCATCGAAGTCATGTGTTTTCTGCGCGGGGAAAGCGCCATGAAAAGAATAGCGCTGTTTTGCCTATGCTTCCTGGTCGCCACAACGGCTTGGGCCGGGGAGGTCGGTCATGAGAATGTCGATCTGTCGCATCGCATGACCCTGCTGGTCTTGCAGTTGGGGGTCATTCTGTTCGCCGCCCGGCTGGGCAACATGCTGGCGGAACGGTTGAAGCTGCCGGGCGTGCTGGGCGAATTGCTGGCGGGCGTGGCGGTGGGCCCTTTTGCGCTGGGCGGCGTGGCGTTGCCCGGTTTTTCCGAGGGGCTGTTCCCGATATTCGGAGACTTTCCGCTATCTCCCGAGCTGTACGGAATAAGCACGTTGGCGGCGGTGATCCTGCTTTTTATGGCCGGGCTGGAAACCGATGTGCGTCTTTTCCTGCGCTACTCGGCGACCGGCAGTCTGGTCGGCGTGGGGGGCGTGGTCTTTTCCTATGGGGCCGGCAGTCTGCTGGTCGTGGTTTTGTCTCCCGTTCTGTTCGGCGTCACAGTCGGCTGGCTGGATCCATTGCCCATATTCATGGGGATCATCGCCACGGCAACGTCGGTGGGCATTACCGCCCGCGTATTGTCCGACCGCGGCAAAGTGGATTCT
The DNA here is from genome assembly GCA_007133745.1 of Kiritimatiellia bacterium. Taxonomy (GTDB): domain Bacteria; phylum Verrucomicrobiota; class Kiritimatiellia; order UBA8416; family SLMC01; genus SLMC01. Next base: position 5,882 of record SLMC01000342.1, on the reverse strand, counting down.
CCGGAAGGCGTGACTATTCTGGCCGCCGCCGTCGTGGACGATGTCCTGGGCATTATCCTGCTGGCCGTGGGATTGGGCGTTGTCCGCGCCTCGCAAGGCAATGGCATGGACTGGGCCCAGATCGGCGGTATGGCCGCCAAGGCGGCCGGCATTTGGGTGGTGGCGACCGCCGTCGGCCTGTTGGCCTCGCAAAAAATCAGCGTTTTGCTGAAATGGTTTCGCGACCGCTCGGCCATCGCCGTTCTGGCGCTGGGCCTGGCGCTGATTCTGGCCGGCCTGTTCGAGGGGGTTGGGCTGGCCATGATTATTGGCGCCTACGTGGCCGGGTTGTCGCTCTCGGGCACGGATATCAACCAGGTGATCCGCGAGAAGATCGATCCTGTTCAGGCCTTGCTCGTGCCGGTGTTCTTTGTGGCCATGGGCGCGTTGGTCGATGTGCGCGAGCTGGCGGCGCCCGCAACGATCCTGTTCGGGCTGTGCTTCGTGCTGGTCGCGGGCGCCGCCAAGCTGGCAGGCTGCGGTTTGCCGGCTCGGCTGTTTGGCAATTTCAATCGGCTAGGCGCGCTGCGCATTGGCTTGGGCATGCTGCCGCGCGGCGAAGTGACCTTGATCATGGCGAGCGTCGGCCTGACGGCGGGCGCGCTGGACGCCCGGTTTTTCGGGGTGGTCGTGTTCATGATTCTGGTCACGTCCCTGATCGCGCCGACGCTGCTGGCCCGAGCGTTCGGCGGCAGCGGCAGCGGGCTCGTCAAGCCGGTCAACAATGTCAGCGACACGGAAGTTTCGTTCCGGTTCCCGTCCGAGTCCATGGCCGATTTGCTGACCGGGAAACTGCTGCGGGCGTTCGAGACGGAGGGTTTTTTCGCGCATACCCTGAACCGGCGCGAACATCTCTACCAGTTCAGAAAGAACAAAACGGTGATCGGTCTGTCCCGCAACAAGACGGATTTGCTGTTCACCTGCGCCAAATCCGAAGTTCCTTTCATCAACACGGCGATGTACGAGGTGGTGGCGGATTTCGAGCAAACGCTGAAGGAGCTGCGCCGCCCTTTGAATACGGCGGCCATCGGCAGGCGCATGCAGGAAACCGATGCGGGCGTTATTGCCCAGCCCGCGCTCATGCGCTACATTCCGCCCGACGCCGTCACCACCCGGCTTGAAGGCGACACCAAGGAAGCGGTGATCGACGAATTGCTGGCGCTGCTCGATGCCAAAGGCTACCTGGTCAACCGCAAGAAGGCCAGGGCCGATCTTTGGGCGCGCGAATCGAGTTTGTCCACGGGCATGCAGTACGGCATCGCCATCCCGCATGGCCGAACCGACGGGGTGAACCGGCTGGTGTGCGCGGTCGGGGTCAAGCGCGAAGGCGTGGATTTCAAATCGATCGACGGGGAACCGAGCCGCATCATCGTGCTGACCTTGTCCCCCAAACATCTGGTGGCGCCGCACATGCAGTTCATGGCCATGATCAGTCAGGCCTTGGACGAAGCGGGCCGCACGCGCATCCTGGCCGCCGAGACGCCGGCCGCCCTGTGGAAAGCGCTGGCCGGCAAATAGGCGGCGTTGCGAGCCGAGAAACACTTTGTGGCGGCGGGCGAAGACCATGGACTCGCAGTCAAAAGGCCGCCTGCATGCCGAAGGAAAGGGCTCTTTCATTAATTAGCCGGCCATCCAGGCTCGCTTTCCACGAGGGAGATATTCGTCGCTCGATTCGGGCATAGGCGCCGAACGGGTGTCGGGTTCGGAATCGCTTGGTTTCTCTTTCGCTGGAAAACAATCGCAGGACGACCTCTTCTTCCCGGATTGTCAACAGGCCTTGGCTGTACCGTATGCCGACATAGGATGTGAATCCGCCCGTTTTCGCCCCGACAAACGGCGCCACATGCCATTCGGCATAAACGGGCTTTCCGGAAAGTTTTCGCGAGAGATTGTTCTGTCCGACAAGCGTGTCATGGCTGTAAACGTCGCAAGACAGCGTTGTATGGTACGCATTGCGATGCGTAAGATACTGTCCGTCCAATCCTAACAGCCACCGATCGCCAATGCGAAGCGCATGTTTGACGCCCGCGCCGAAAACCGTTCCGTATTCGCCTCTCCATCGGGCGCGGGAATGGCCCGTGTAATGATCGGGATCTCGGTAATCGAAACTGCCCGCGCCTTCGAATCCGGGCCTGGCCAGGCCGATTAAAGCCGTCAGTTCCACGCTGTCCAGCAGGCCGTACCGTACAACCGCCATGCTGCGATACGTTCTTTTTGTTTTCCAGCGCAGGTCTTCCGTTATGAAAACGGGGTCGGCCTGAATGGACCACGTCAGCGTTTCGAATCGTCTGCCGGTCACGATTTCCTGTTCCAGGCCGACGCTTGCCTTTCCTCGACCCAGCGTGTGCGCGCCGTTCATGCCCGCCGAAAAAACGGCGGATGGGACAAGGAAAACCAAACCGCCCAAGACCGCTATTCTGTTCATCATCGTTTCCTTTCTCCAGCCACCCCGCCTTAAAGCTTGAATCGTTATAAACGGGCTCGACTCAGCGCTGGCCTGGTCTGTACACGTGATGCGGGTGCTCTTTTACATGCGGACACACCGCGCGATTTTTTCCGCTGACATCGCCCAGTGAACCGGCATAGACGCCGTCCGGCTTTTCACACACATAGGGCTGGCCGCCCTGGGGACATGTCAAGGGCTCTTCAGCGTTTACGTATTGCTTAATATCCTTCCAGAAAATCGGATCGGTATCCTGGAGATTACGGGAAATGACATAAGCCTCTTTCGCATGTTCGATAAGTCGCATGTTGTTGACGCATAGTGATTTTCGCGCATCGCTCCGAGCGCTTACAAATGACGGAATCGCTATGGCGGTCAGGAGTCCTATCGGGGCCACAAGAGCGCCGGATACGATATCCCGGCCTCCACCCGAACTGGCGCCGCCTATCAGGATGCCATCTTTCAGATTGAGAATTACCAAGGCGCAGGAATGCGTCTTGGGCCCGCCGCCCATTTGCATCAGCGCGTTCACAAACCCCGCAGCGGCCGGATCCTGGTGTGTCCCGGCCGACAGCGCCGTTTGCTGCAACTGGTTCAACACTTCGCCAAAACGCGGTGCGACATACATTAGGCCGTTGTTTTCGGACGGCAACCGTTCGAAAGCGGTCTTGTATTCCGCCGTCGCTACCCAACCGTTTTTGTTGTCGAACGCGGCGATGGCTTCAACCAGAACGGCCGCCGAACTGCCTATCAGAAAATAGCCGGCATGGCTCGCATAAGCCGGCTGAATCGGAATGGGCATGGGTATAGGTATGTTCAGCGCCCGCACATCCGTCGCACCCGCCTTGACCACTGTAATGGGCGGACCCCCTTCACCCATGGCCGCCAGCCGTGTTCCGATCAGTTCGGGCAGCATGTCGTTGTTCAGCTTCAAGCCCATTAACAGCGAAGGCTTCGGAATGGTTATGGGTTGACCGGTCTGATTCGGAATCTGAACGGTCTCCGTCCGGGAAAGCTGCAGGGTAACAAAACCCTCGTCTCCAATGGACTGGATCAATGTGTCTATGTTGACGCCTGCAATAGCGGACGCCAGGGCTATTTTTTCATCGAACTGACGAGCGGTCTCGGGCGGCGCCAATTCCTTGACGCCTTGACGAACGAGCGCCCAAAACTGCGATATTTCCCCGGTACCCGTGCGCGCAAGCACGGTGTCTTGCGGCAAGAACTTTGTGCCCTTGATATGACGACGCGCGCCCCCTACCAGTCCGCGCCATAGCGGCAAGGCGGCCGCGGCTTCGTCGCGGCTCACAAAGAATTTCAAGCGACTGCTGTTCCCGGGCAACGGAACACTGCTCAATCCCGCGCCGCGCACGGCATAAAAGCCTTGGGCTTTCAGAAAAGCATGCGTGTTGCGCGCCAGGTCGCCGATGCGTTGCGGGTCAGGATCCTGCGCGGGCCATTGCGCCAAAGCTTGCGTCAAATCGCCAATGGCCCGTTCGAGCTGGCCCTGGACATTGGCGATCACAAGCAAATCGCCGCCCTGATCCAGCCGCGACATAATGGCCTCGTACTGCTGCTTGACAGCGGTCGGGTTCTGCTGAAATTCAGCCACGGCCCCATGAGCCAAAATCATGCTTGCCGCCAACCAACTCCATGTCGTTCCATTCCGTCTTCGCATGATGAGAATCCTCCTAAGGCGGGCTACGCCCGCAACCAAAGTGTGTGGGTATGTGGGTTTGGGCGTGTGTGAGTTTTCACCCACGCACTCACTCACAAACAAACACGCCTCCAATGTCTTGTTTTTTCGGCAGACAGCGCGATTAAAGCGCTAATGCTTGTCTTTTCAAACGGCGCGGATAGGGCTGCGCCAGCCGACTCAAAGCCCAATATGCCCGAAAAGGTTCGCGAATGTCAAACATTCTTCATAACCTATTTAGGACGCATCTCCGTTTTGGTGCAGCGATCTTCCGAAACCGATAAGTCGGGCATTCCTGTCCGATCTACTGCGCGGGAACCGCTGTCGCGAGTCCCCCGTGAACGGTTATCCCGTAACGGACTTCATCGGGGAATCGGCCGAGTGTGTCGGTGCGGCAACGCCAGATACACCGGGTTGGTGTATCCTCGTTTCCCGTCCATGGAGACGGCTTCCGCGCGAACATAAGTCCGTAGATCGGCCGGCAACGGGAGCGTCAAGTTCACGACAGGCTTGCCGTCCGGATGCCACGCGCGCAACACCTTGCCGTCTCCGATAAGGCGTACGCGCATCAGGCCGCGCGCGTCAGCCGCCACGATCCTAAGCGGAGCGCCGGCCGCGCGGCGCCCGATGCGCTGGCCCATACCGGCAGCGCCAACCGACATATCCAGCAAAGGCGCCTCCGAGACGAAACAGCGGCCGCCCCTCAGCGCCCGCACAATGGCCGCCTCTTCGCAGCGCGGCGCGAAGACGCCGTTCCATACGGTTCCGAGCCCATGCGGGCTGTGGGCGTCGGTGTTGCCCATCGCATGCACGCGCCGGCCGCTCGCGAGCAGTGCGTCCCACAGCGCGATGGCGGCGGCATCGGTATAATCGAACGCGCTGACAATGTTGTTGGCCCCGTTCACGATTTCCATCAGAAACGGGTCCGGCAATGCGTTCAGAGCCTGAATCGCCTCGGGCTCGTACACGCGGGACGGCCACCAGCCGGTCGGATGCGGAATGAACGGCGTGCCGCCTTGCCGGGTCACCGCCCGAACATCGCGCGCCAAATCCGGGCCCGGCACGAAAACCTTTGTCAGACCGAGAATCCCGAGATGATGCAGGTGCGCGACGGGTTCCTGGCCTACCCACAAACCGTGCCGACGGCATTCTCTTGCTTGCGTCAAGCCCCAATGGTCGGTCATGAACTGGAAATCGAGCCCCGCCGCCTTCGCCATGGCGGCCATTTCGGCAACCGTGCCGATGCCGTCGCTATGCTGGGAATGCGCATGGCAGTCGCCCCGATAGAATTTTCGGGGAAAAAGCGCGCGCGATTGCTCCGTCCGCCGCGCCGCGTCTTCGAGGATGAACCGGACATAGTCCAACGGTTTTTGCCAGCGCATGTCCTGCAAGTCCGATTCGGGCTTCAGTCGGTTCGGCCGCTGTTCGAAACCGGGAATCAGGCTGCCGCTCCGGCGCCTTGGCTTCGGCTTGACGGTTTTTCTTCGAGTCGCTTTCGCTTTCATGTTTTTTCCCTCGAACCGAATAATCCCTATCGCGTTCCGGGCTGTTAATCAAGCTTTTTTCGGGAAAAGTGCGGAAGCGGTCGGTGCGGAGCCCGACCGCTTCCCGCAACAGAAACCCGTTAAGGCGGGCTGATGCCCGCAACCCGATTTTTCTTTTTCTACCACGGAAAACGCGGAAAGCGCGGAAGGATATCTGTAT
>SLMC01000192.1 GCA_007133745.1 Kiritimatiellia bacterium | reverse complement strand
GCGGGCGAAGCCCGCATTAAGGCTCGTGCAAGCGCTGGATGCGTGTGAAATAATCGAGCTGATCTTGAAGCGCCTTTTTCACGGGTGCGTCCTCTGCGGAGGCCAACGCCTTTTTAAGCGTATCCACAGCGGCTTCGATCATGCCGAAATCCATATAAACCTGAGCCATCATGGCGGCCACTTCCTCGTGTCCGGGGCCGGCCAGCGTCCAGGCGCGTCGGGCGGCCCTCATAATGGCTTCCGGATCGCGCGCGGCATAGTCCTGCTGACGCCAGGTCAAGACCAGCCGGCGCAAGCCCTCGGCGCAATCCTTGCACCCGGCCGCCCAGCGTTTGAAGACCGCTTTCAGCATTTCCGGGTCGGTCCGGTCAAGCCGGGTCAGCGCCAGCGTTTTGGCCGTGTGGTACTGAAAATTGTCCGGCTCCAGCTCGATCAAAGCGTCAAGCGTCGCCAAGGCCGTCTCGTAGTCCTGAATCTGAAGCGCCGCCTGCAATTCCTTTTCGGCCTGCGCCGTCTTTTCCGCCAGTCCTCTGTCGAAGGTTCCGGCCAGAATCTTGCCCAGAACGCGCTCCAGCCCGGACATGGGATGGCCGGTCCACGCCACAAGCCCTTTCGCATCGACAATGAAAACGGCGGGGATGCCGTCCGATTCGCGCATGTATTGTTTCCTGACGACTCCGTCCGCGTCCAGCCCGATGGCGAACATTGTTTTTCGTTCGTCCAAAAACGCCTGCACGTCCTCGGCGGACTCGGAGGTTACGGCCAGAACGGTCACGTTGCGGTCGCTAAACGACCGCGCGACCCGGTTGAGCGACGGCACGCTCATGCCGCTGGCCGGGCACCATGTCGCCCAAAAAACTACGACCGTCACCCGCTTGCCGTCCGGTACGGACGGATCGACCCCCGTGCCGTTCAGCCATGTCTCCAGTTGAATCGGCGGCGCCTTCTCCCCGAGCTCCACCCCGAACACCATGCCGGACACGAGCGCCAAAACCATCAAAACAGCTAAACGCATAATAATTCCTTTGCTCAAGACTGACACAAGAATGGTGTGCGTGAGTGTGTGAGTGTGTGAGGATGAGAACGATCAACCCCATAATCATAATCTTTCTGCCTAATCTTCCGTCCTTATTGACCATCCCGCCTTTTCCAGAGCAGCCAAGAGATTACGGCGAAAGATTAGGGGAGGGCAAGCCCGCTAGCTCCTAATTCCTATACCTCACACACTCCCACACCCACAAACACCCACACATCTTCTCTGCCTATCCAGTTCTCGCTTTCCCCACACATACCCACACACTCACGCCTCTAGGTCCTGGTACATCTGCCAGAAGAGAATCCACGGATCCAATCGAATAAACGAGCCATGGTCCAGCGCCGAGAAGGCGAAGTGGCTGTGCTCGGCTTGACCGACCCAGACGCCTGCGCCTTCGGCATAGACCGTGCCCGCCCGTACGGGTGTGTGTTCCGGAACAAGTTGTTTCACCATGTGCGCGGAGCGCAGAACCCACGTCGAATGGTCCGGCCAATGGCGGATGCCATGCCAGCGGTTGTTGGTCCAGCCGTGCGCCACGGAATTGACAAGGAACTGTTCGTCGATATCTATGGGCGTATAAAGCAACGTGCCTTTGGGATGATTGATATCCAAGCCCCCGTGCGCCGAAGCGCCGAAATACGCGCCCATCCAACAGTCTTCGCCCGTATAGCACATTTCGATCCGAAGTCCGCCTTCGGGGAGCGGACACCACGGATGCACGGGCTCGGGACAGATGCGCAGCGTGGCATCCTGCACGGCGATCCGGGCTTGAAAATAAAACGGCGGTTTGTTCTTGCAGGTGGGATTGAGCCGACAGGGGCCATGCGTTTCGAGTATGAATGCGAATATCTCGTCTACGGCATCCAGCCAGATGTTGACGCCGGATACGGTCAGCGGCTCGTAGAAGCTCTTGTCCGTGCCGACCTCGCGTTCATACCGTATTTCACGTCCGTCCACTCGCAGATCCGCCCAAAAGCGGTAGGTTGTTCGTCCTTTCCTGTCCTCGGCCAGGGGCAGGGGAAGATTGGTCTCGATAATCGCCGCGCCGGTGTCGAGCAATTCGATGGGCACCTCGCTGCCGTTGCGAAGCCGGAATTTAAGCGTGTCGCCGTGAAGCATTTCAATAGCCGTCAGCGTTTCTTTTGCTTGTCGCGCATGGATCATATCGTTCTCCGGTTAGGTAGACGCGTTCTGTCAAAAACGGCAGAACGTTTGCCTCTGTCAATGTATTCCAATCTACGGCAACCATGACACGGCAAGGCGATGGTTGCAAGCCGCGAATATTGTTCAGCGAACGAAATTCTGTCTTGAACATTATCGCGAAAGCGGGTATGCAGTTCGGGTAAACCTCTGCGGATTCGATTTTAACGGGGACACATCATGGGAAAGACCATACGCGGCCAAGTTTACGTGCTGGGCGACAATATCGATACCGACCAGATTATTCCGGCCCAATATCTCAATTTGGTGCCGACCATTCCGGACGAGTATCGCAAGCTGGGCACGTACGCTCTGTGCGGGCTTCCGGACACGTTTCCGCCCTTTGTTCCGTCCGAGGCGTCGGTCGGGCGCTATCCTATTATCGTGGGCGGCCGCAATTTCGGCTGCGGCTCCTCGCGCGAGCATGCGCCGGTCGCCCTCGGCGCCGCCGGGGTTCAGGCCGTTGTGGCGGAGAATTACGCGCGCATCTTTTTCCGCAATGCGGTCGCCACCGGCGAGCTGTATCCTCTGGAATCCGAACAGCGTCTGTGCGATCTGTTTGCCACGGGCGACGAGGCCGAAATCGATATCGAAGCTTCGCGCATCGTGCGGCTGGCCACCGGCGAAAGCTACGCCCTTAAACCGCCGGGCGCGGTGGGGCCCGTCATCGAAGCGGGCGGCATCTTCGCCTATGCGCGCTCGGTCGGCATGATCGCGCCTCGCAAAAAAGCGGCGGCGAAACCCGAGCCCGAAGCCGATCAGGACAAGCCGGCGCCCGAGAAACAGCCCGCCGCGCCAGCCGCAGCGGCGGCGGCGCCCCGAAAAAAAAAACGGGCTCGGGTGATCGCCGTCGCCAATCAGAAGGGGGGCGTCGGTAAAACGACCACGGTCGTTAATCTCGCCGCCTGTTTAGCCTTGCTGAAAAAGCGCGTTCTGGTCATCGACCTCGATCCGCAATCCAACGCCACGAGCGGACTGGGCCTTGAACACGAAGAAGGCGCCAGCGTGTATCGCGCCCTCATCGACAACGAACCGCTGGCCGACCGTGTTCGCCAAACCGCCGTCAAGAACATTGACATTGTTCCGTCGGAACTCGACTTGGCCGGCGCGGAAGTGGATGTGGCCCGCATGGACGGGTATCTCCAGCGTTTCAGGTCCATCCTGCATCCTTTTCTGGACAACAGCGCTTACGATTTTGTCTTCGTGGACTGTCCGCCCTCGCTGGGCATCCTGACCATGAACGCGCTGACCGCCGCCGATTCCATGCTGATCCCCATTCAGTGCGAATACTACGCGCTGGAAGGCCTGAGCGTGGTGACCCGGCTGATTCGCCAGCTTCACGATTCCGGCGCCAATCCCGACATCGGGCTTGAAGGCATTCTGCTGACCATGTACGACTCGCGCACGAGACTGGCGGGCGAGGTGGTGCAGGAAGTGCGGCGTCATTTCGAAGATCAGGTTTATCGTACCGTGATTCCGCGCAACGTGCGCGTCAGCGAAGCGCCCAGCTTCGGCAAGCCGGTTGTGCTTCACGACCGGCGTTCCGCCGGCGCGAAAGCTTATCGCGAGCTGGCCAAGGAGTTTCTCAAGAGAGATGCGAAACATTGTCGAGACCATTCGTAGCGAGACGCGCCCTTGGCGAGACAAGCCCGCCATAGTCGAAGGCGAGGATACGTGGAGCTATGCGCAATTGCTAGCCGCATCGGATGCGGTGGCGGCGGATCTCCGCAAGCAAGGCGTAGGCCCGGCGCAGCGCATCGTCATTGTCGGAGAGGATTCCGCCGATACCATCGTCGCTCATCTGGCCGTGTTGTCCCTTTCCGCCGTCGTGGTTCCCGTGGCCACGGCGTTGGCGCGTCCCGAGCTCGAAACTGTTGTTCGGGAAATGCATGTCGATTTCGTGCTGTGGCAAACGGCGCTGTCGCCGTTCGAGCCGGCGGTCAATGTGGCGCCGGGCGCCTTTTTCAGGCATGCCTACAACCTGTCGCGCATGGATAGCGGCGAAGCCGATGCCATGCCGTCGGCCTATGCCGCCATGAATCCGGCCTTCATCCGCTTCTCGTCGGGCACGACAGGCGCCAGCAAAGGCGTGCTGCTTTCTCACGAATCCGTCCTGGCACGCACGAGCGCCGCCAACCGCGGCCTTGGCATCGGCCCGAACGACACAGTGCTCTGGGTCCTGTCCATGAGCTTCCATTTTGTCGTGTCCATTCTGCTATTCCTGCGCAAAGCCGCCACGATCGTCCTGTGCCACGACAGTTTTCCACTGTCCATGCTGGACGGACTCCAGCGTCGGCGAGGCACGTTCATCTACGCCTCGCCCTTTCACTATGGCGTTATGACCGGTTCGGACGCGTTCCGGCGCGAGGATGTGGCGAGCGTCCGGCTGGCCGTTTCGACCGCCATCCGTCTGCCGCAACAGGTCGCGGAAGACTTTGCCGTCAAGTTCGGGTTTCCGCCCGCGCAGGCGTATGGCATCATCGAGGTCGGGCTGCCGTTCGTCAACCTCTCCGGCCGTCTGGACAAGGCGATGTCCGTCGGACAAATGCTGCCGGATTACGAACTGGCGATCCGCAACCCGGACGACGAAGGTATCGGCGAGATATTCCTGAAAGGGCCCGGTTTGTTCGACGCCTATGTCTCGCCCTGGCAGACGCGCGAGACCTGCCTGCCTGACGGCTGGTTCAAGACCGGCGACATCGGCCAACTGGACGACGACGGGTTCCTGCATATTCTCGCCCGCGAAAGCGCCGTTATCAATTTCGCGGGCATGAAAGTGTTTCCGCAGGAAGTCGAAGCCGTTCTCGATCGGCATCCGGCCGTTGCCGAGTCGCTAGTGTACGGCGAGCCGCATCCGGAATACGGCCATTTGCCGCACGCCAGGATCGTGCCGGCGGCCGATGCGCCGACCCCGCTCGATATCGAAGATATCCGCCGCCATTGCTTTCGGCATCTGGCCCCCTACAAGACGCCGAAATCGTTCGACCCCGTCGATCGACTGGAAAAAACAGCGTCCAACAAGATCAAGCGAACCGCAAGGAATGTCACTTAGATAACGCCGTTTGGGACCGAATATGGCTATGGGCGTTGAGAGTCCTTGTATGTGGGTGTGTGGGGTATGTGGGAAAAGCAAGGACTGGACAGACAGGGTTGATCGTTCGAAACCTCACAACCTCACGCACTCGCATACTCACACACTGGGCGCACCAGGGTTTCGAACCCTTAGAACGGAAGCAGGCGGTCGATGTCGCCGTGGAGGGTGGGATAGCGTTCGCGCATTTCCCGGACTAGCGATTCGGCCGGATCGTTCAATTCGTTTTCGAGATAGAATATGGCCAGGGCCAACTGCTGTTCCGAACGATCCGAGCGATCCAGATCCTTGTCGTCCACATAGAAGCGAAGGATACGCACCATCGGACCAAGCCCTACATCCGGCCACGGAATGGTTTGACCCGTCACCTGAAGCACATTTTCGTTGGCCGCAATAATATCCTTGGCGGCGGGGCCCTGACCCCAGCCCCAGCGGAAGCGCTTGACATTGATTCTGCGAATCAGAAACTCGTGCAACTTTTTCATGCGCTCGTAACGCTCAATCAAAACAGCCATGGCTTTACGGGCCTCCGAAGATTGAAGCGCATCCGATCCCGCCTTCAGTTCGGCAAGCGCCGCGTCCCACCGATAGGTTTTGACATGGTCGCGTACGCTGTTGTGCGCTTTGCCGACCTCGGCCAGTTCGCGCTGAACAAGAAGGCGCTGCTTCTCTTCCTCCACTATCCGGGTCCGAGCGGCTTCGCGGCGCGCCGTCTCTTCCGCATGCGCCGCTTCGGCTTCCAGAACTTTTTGGAACGGCTCCTGCATGGCCGCCAGCGATTCCTGAACCTCGGCATGCACGGTTTGCGTCATGGCGTACAGGCCCTTCAGGCGGGCGACCTGATCGGCCGCGCTTCTCGATTCGGCAGCCAAGGCAACCTGTTCCGCCATCGCCGTTGCCGATGCATGCATTCCTCGAATGGATTCGGATTTGGCAATGACATTTTCAGCCTGAAAAAAAACGGTACGGGCCAAGGTCACGATTTCAGGTTCTTGAGCAACCGGGGTTGGAGGGGGGGGCGCCGGCTCGGCGCCGGGCAGCGGCTTGGAAGGCAATGGCTGGGGAGCCGGAGCCGAGGGGTCCGGCTTCGTCTCTTTCGGAGTGTCGCCGCGCTGCGCCATGGCCGCCGCGCGCATGCGTTCCAATTGCTCTTTGGTCAGCATCCCGGGCGGCATCTCGTCCTCGCCTTTTTCGGGCTCCGCCTTCTTCTCGGGTTTTTTTTCCTCGGTCGGCGCCGCCGCACGCGTCACGCCGCGTGACGGCAAATGTTTCCTTTCGGGGCGCCGCGAAAACGGGCGCCCCGTCACCGCTTGTACGGCATTCGTGGCTTTTTGGAGCTGCTCGTGCGCCACCGTTTCCGCCTCTGCCGCTGTCCGAGCCGCCACTTGAATGGCCTGTTGAAACTGGGCCGCAGCCTG
>SLMC01000213.1 GCA_007133745.1 Kiritimatiellia bacterium | reverse complement strand
TGCCGAAGGCGATGGTGGCGACAATCACATCAACCTCGTCGCGGTTGAATGCGTCCTGATTCCTGGCGCGTGTGGCATCATCGAGTCCGGCGTGGTAGGGCCGCGCCTTGATGCCGTGGCGCGCGAGCAGATCGGCGGTCTGCTCCACGCTCTTCCGGGTTGTGCGGTAGATAATGCCGGGTTCGTTGGCATGCGCCTGCGCAAATCGGAGGATCTGGGCACTGGGTTTCTCCTTCGGAACAACTTTGTAGAACAGGTTCGGCCGGTTGAACGACGCGCGGACAATGTGCGGGGAGCGGAGCGCCAGCTTCGCTACAATGTCCTCCTGAACCTTGTGCGTGGCCGTCGCCGTGAACGCGGCAACCGGAACGTCCGGAAATTCCTGCACGATTGCGGACAGGTTCAAGTAGTCCGGTCGGAAGTCGTGTCCCCACTCCGAAATGCAGTGCGCCTCGTCGATGGCGACGAACGACAGCTTCACGCGCTTGAGCGCCGCAACGAATGCCGGCATGGCAAAACGCTCCGGGGACACATAGACGAGGTCCAGTTCGTTGGCGACAAGCCGCGACTCGATCTCGCGTTTCATGGATGCGGAGAGGGAACTGTTGAGAAATGACGCCCGCAGTCCGGTGGCGATGGCGGCATCCACCTGGTCTTTCATGAGCGAAATGAGCGGACTGACGACAACGCACGTTCCCTCCATGATGCGAGCGGGAAGCTGGTAGCAGAGCGACTTTCCGCCGCCGGTCGGCATGACAACGAACGCGTCCTGCCGGGATACGATGGCCTGGACGATTTCCTCTTGATTCGACAAGAAGGAGCGGAAGCCGAAGACACTCTGGAGGATGTCATGGGCTGTACTGTTCATTCGCGCGAGTTTCTCCTGTTGCGTATTGGCGCCTTAAAATAGCGCAGCCCCGCCCCTTGTGTCAATCCGTTACTTGCCCCCGCTCGTCAATCCGGGCCGCTTTGAACGTCCATGTCTTCATGCTGCAACCCTTCAAAACCGGCGCTAAAGCAGATTGCATCGATCTCTTGGGCTTCAGCCAAAATGAGAATCGCTGCCCTTTGCCGGCCTGATCTTGACATTCGCCCGGTTATCGACGATATATCAGGCGACAAATTAAGCCGGAATACATTGTCCCGACAGGCCCAATAGTCGAATGCGAAAATGCCGACCAACCGCCTGGCAAGGGCAGCCAATGGCGGTGCATAGATCATGAACATTCTTCAATACAGCGATCTCGATGTTTCGCCCGTGCGCGCGGCGTTCAACCGAACGGTCGCATTTCTGCGCGACGGCGATTTCCGGGCGGCGGACGCGAAAAAGCTCAAGGGCACGCCGTACTATCGCGCGAAACTCGGCGATGCCGACCGATTGCTGTTCCGGTTCGGCTCGTACGGCGGCCAAACCTATCTGCTGCTTCTGGAGATCATTCTGGCCCACGCCTACGAGAAATCCCGGTTTCTCGGCGGCGCCAAGGTGAACGAAAGCAAGCTGGAGCCGCTGGGCGTCGCGACCGAGGTCGCCGAAGAGGATCGCCTGCCTCTGCCGTACGTGAACCCGGCACAATCCAGGTTCCACGTGCTTGACAAAATTCTTTCCTTTGACGACCGCCAGATCGAGGCGTTCGGACTGAGAACGCCGCTGATTCTGATCGGGGCGGCGGGAAGCGGCAAGACGGCGCTGACGCTCGAAAAACTCAAGAGCCTTTACGGCGACGTCCTGTACGTCACCCTCTCGGCCTATCTGGCGGAAAACGCGCGCAACCTCTACTATGCCTATGGCTACGAGAACGAACGGCAGAATGTCGATTTTTTGTCACTGCGCGAATACATCGAGACGCTGCGCGTCCCGCCAGGCCGTCCCATCGCGTTCCGCGCGTTCGCGGAGTGGTTCGCCCGCCATGCGCACGGGTCCGGCTTGAAGGACGCGCACATGGTCTTCGAGGAATTCAACGGCGTGCTGACCGGCATGACGGTGGACAAGCCCTGTCTCTCGCTCGACGAATACCGGGCGCTCGGCATACGCCAGTCGATCTTTCCGCAAGAGCAGCGCGAGCGCGTCTATGCGCTGTTTCGCCGCTATAGCGAGTCCCTGGCCGGCAACGGATGGTACGATCCAAACCTGATCGCCTTCGAATATCGCGAACTCTGTCGGCCTCGCTACGATTTCGCGGTTGTGGACGAGGTGCAGGATATCACCAATGTCCAATTGCACCTGATCCTGCGATCGCTGCGCCAGCCGGAGAACTTCGTGCTATGCGGCGATTCGAACCAGATCGTTCATCCGAACTTTTTCTCGTGGGCAAAAGTCAAGAGCCTGTTCTACGACAAGCGCGGACCGGGCCGAACCGAGATTATCCGCGTGCTGGACGCGAACTATCGGAATTCCCCGCAGGTGACCGAGGCGGCCAACCGGCTGCTTCGGGTCAAGCATGCTCGGTTCGGCTCGATCGACCGGGAAAGCAACTATCTTGTCAAGGCGGTGTCGGACCGTGCCGGCACGGTCGAACTCGTTCGCGATACGGCGAAGACCCGCGAGGATATCGACAGGAAAACGGCGAGATCGACCCGTTGCGCGGTCATCGTCATGCGCGAAGAGGACAAGCCGGACGCGCGACGGAGCTTCCGAACGCCGCTGGTCTTTTCGGTTCAGGAAGCCAAGGGTCTGGAATACGAGAACATCGTGCTGCTCAACTGCCTCACGAACCATGCGCGCGCCTTCGACGAAATCACCGCCGGCGTGACCGCCGCCGACTTGACCGGGGAATTGCGCTATGCCCGCGCGGCGGACAAGAGCGACAAGTCGCTCGAAGCCTACAAGTTCTACACCAACGCCCTGTATGTCGCCCTGACGCGCGCCGTGCAAAATGTCTACCTGGTCGAATCGCACACGCGCCATCGCTTGTGGGCGTTGCTCGGACTGGCGGAAACCCGGGACGCCGTGACGGTCAAGGCCGAATCCTCATCGAACGAGGATTGGAAAGAAGAAGCGCGCAAACTGGAGTTGCAGGGCAAAACCGAGCAGGCCGAAGCGATTCGGAAGACGATTCTGGCGACCCGGGACGTACCCTGGCGCGTCCTGACCCCGGACGCGCTGGACGATCTGAAGAAGGAGGCGCTGAACCCCGAACATTACAACCGCCAGGCGAAACTGCTGCTGTTCGACTACGCGGTCGTTCAACACGTGCCGTCGCTGTTCCGCGATCTGGTTCGCCTCAATTTCAAACAGGCCGAGGAGCCTTTCCGTCATGCGCGCAAAATCGAAGAAAAATACCGGCGCGACTATGCCGATCCGAAACTCAGGGAACTTAAAAACAAACTCGACCTGTACGGCATCGATTTCCGGGACCCGCTAAACCGGACTCCCTTGATGATCGCGGCCCAGATTGGGCACGCCGATCTCGTCCGGAACCTCGTCAAGGCGGGCGCGCACAGGAACCTTCGTGACAACTGGGGGCGCAACCCCTTGCAAGTTGCGCTGCTGGAAGCCTATCGCTCGGAAACGTTCGCCAAACGGCACATCGGCGCTGTCTATCCGCTGCTGGCGACGAGCAGTGTGAAAGTGAAAATCCGGGGGCGCATGATCAAGATCGATCAGAAGCTGATGGAGTATTTCATGCTCCAATCCATGATCGCCATGTTTCAGGACATTGCCCGCGTCAAAACGAATCGGGGCCTGCCCGCGTTCGAAACCGCCGATTTCGTACACGCCTTGCAGCATTTTCCCGAGCATGTGATTCCCGAACGCCGAAAAAAGAGGCAATACCTGTCCAGCATCCTGTCCAAAAACGAAGTCAATCGCGACGAGCCCTATAATCGATTTCTCTTCGTCCGAGTCCGCCTCGGCCGCTACATCCTGAATCCGTTGCTGGAACTCGATGTCGATGGCGAATGGATCAACGTTTACGACCTGATCGGCATCTCGGCCCTGGAGCAGGAAGAGGACAATAGCACGTATCAGGCGCGATCGCTGCATGCCGTCCTGCGCTTTGTGCGGGAACGCCAGGCGGAACATCGCCGCGAAGAAGGGCATGCGGCGCCTGCGGAATGAAGATCTCGTATCGATATCGTACATGAAGAATGGAATGATGGAAGGTTGGAAGGGTCATCGTTCACGGTTCCGGCGCGGCGCTGGTTTTCCGGGAACGCCGGGCTCCAGCCCGGCATCGCAGTGAAAAATGCCAGGCTGGAGCCTGGCGTTCCCGGGTTCAAACTTCCCGATTCCTGCAAGACATGCGCCCTATCCGCGTGCCTCGGCTTTTCGGCTTGCAATTTCACGCCCGTCCGGCAGTATGGAGGTATTCTTCAAAGACAAGCGCGAAACACAGGCGAAAGGTGAATCCCTATGATTGCCGATTTTTTGAAGAGCCGCGGCGTTCCGTTCGATCTGCCGACCCACGGCAAGCCGACCGAAGCCACGCCGATCGAGCTGGCGCAAGCGTTGAATGTGCCGCTTGCCTATGTCGGCACGGTCGCGCGATTTTCGGCAGACAATCGCGTTGTCGCCCTGGTGCACGGGGCCGATCGCAGACCTGATCTCGAAGCCGTTCGTGCTAAGCTGGGCCCCGACGCGCAACCGCTTGCCGCGACGCCGACCGACGACGCCAGGCCCCTTTGCCCGGAAACCGACTTGCTTTGGGATGTCGCATTTCTGCGGCGGCCATCCGTCTGTCTGCCCGGCCCCGGCGGCGGCCAGGCGGTTCGGGTCGAAACCCGGCGGCTGGCCGGGCTCGGCTTGCCGACGGCCGCGCTGACCCGGCGCGCGGCGCCGCCATCGAACTCGGCTTACGATGTTCTGCTGGAGCGCGGATTCATCGACCGCGTCACCGACGAAGACAAGGCGCGCGCGCATCTGGGCAACCCTGCCGTGGCGGGCTATGTCGGGTTCGACCCCACCGCCGACAGTCTGCATGTGGGCAGCCTGATGCCGATCATGGCGTTGGCCCATCTCCAGCGCGCGGGCGGCAAGGCCATTGCCGTAGTCGGCGGCGCCACCGGCATGATCGGGGACCCCTCGGGGAAAACCGCCATGCGCCAGTTTCTTACGGCCGACAACATCAAAGCGAACATGGCCGGAATCTCGCGTCAGTTGTCGGCCTATGTCCGGATCGACGACCGAACCGGCTTCCTGCTCGACAACGCCGAGTGGTTCGCCGACGTGCCGTGTCTGCTGTTCCTGCGCGAGCTGGGCGCGTATTTCCCGATCCGCATGATGCTGAACAAGGAATGTTTCCGGGCGCGCATGGAGCGCGAGGGCGAAGGGCTGACCTATCTCGAATTGACCTACATGCTGATGCAGGCCTACGATTTCGTGCGTCTGGCCGAAACGCGCCATTGCCTGGTGCAAATGGGCGGCAGCGATCAATGGGGCAACATCTGCGCAGGGGTCGAGCTGGGTCGCAAGGCGAAAGGCGACACGCTTTTTTCGCAAAAGGTCCGACAGGGCGGCACACTGGTTGGCATCACCTTTTCGCTTTTGCGGAACGCGGCAGGCGGCAAGTTCGGCAAGACGGAGTCCGGCAATGTCTGGCTCGAGGAACGATTGACGTCGGCCTACGACTTCTTCCAGTTCTGGCGCAATACCGGCGATATCGATGTCGAACGTTTTCTGGGCGTGTTCACGTTTCTGCCCATGGACGATGTGGCGAGGCTCTGTTCGGAACCCTCGGCCGAAGCGGTCAACCTGGCCAAGGAGATTTTGGCTTTCGCCGTCACGGCATTGGCGCACGGCCAGAGCGAGGCGCTGGCGGCGGTCCAAAACGCGCAGGCCCTGTTCGGGGGCTATGGCGACGCGTTCAGGCATGAGGCCGTGCGCCTGGGGCTGGCTGCGGAAGCGGACTTTTCGGCGGCGGCGCCGCAAGGCGGCATGAATGCGATCGAGATCGCCGCCGCCGATCTGGCGACCGGTCGGCCGACCGTGATCGAGGCTCTGACGCAACTGGGCCTGGTCCGCTCCAAAAGCGAGGCGCGTCGTCTCATTCAACAAGGGGGCGCCTATATAGACGAGCAGCGCGTCGAGGATACCGACGCGAGCGTGCCGCCCGCCGAACCCGGCGCAACCATCGTCATTCGGGCCGGCAAGAAAAAACACGGCATGATTCGGGTATCCTAAGGGTTCGCGCAGAAATAAATTGGCAGAATTGGGCGTCTAGGCGCCCGTCCGGCAAGGCGCGAAAACCAAGGAATATTCTCAATATCATAATTCCTGTTCCCATCAGGGGCTTGGGGCTGTTTTTAGGAAAATGATTTTCGCAATAAAACGGCATGGTCGCGCGTTGTTATACAGTATCAGGGCGTCACGGGCGTCCGTACGGTATGAATAGGCGGGAAACGGTTCAACAAACAGAAAAGGAGCAACGGTCATGAAAAACGGAATGTTCAAGACAGGATGCGCGGTAGCGGTAACGGCAGGCTGGATATTGGCGGGAGCGGCGCTGGCCGAGGGTGAAGCGCGCGGGGAGGGCGACGGCGCGCAAAAAATGGAGCGGCAGCAGACGTGTTCGCAAAATAGGGAACGCCAACAGACGCGCGCGCAAAATAGAGCGCAAAAACGGGCGAGAAAACAGGGAAGAAAGCAAGCGCGTCAACAGGCTATGAAACAGAGGCGCGAATGCGCAGGCTTATGTGGAGACGAGAAATCCGGCGATGAAAAACGCGAGCGGGAACGGAAAACCGAACGGACACGCGAAAGAAATCGCGACCGGAGCCGGGAGATGGACGATAACGTGGTCGACACCGAAGCGCCGATC
>SLMC01000400.1 GCA_007133745.1 Kiritimatiellia bacterium | reverse complement strand
GGTGGACATCGTCAAGAGTGCCGCCGAAAACGCCCGCCTGGTCATTGCCGAAGTCAACCCCAACATGCCCCGCACCCTGGGCAACAGCATGATTAACGTCTATGACATCGACATTCTGGTTCCATGCGATACGGCGATCGGCGAGCTGGTTCCGCCCGAGCCCGACGAGGTCACCCGCAAAATCGGCGAATACGTGGCCGCGCTGGTTGAAGACCACTCCACCATCGAATTCGGCATCGGTCGCATTCCCCAGGCCGTCATGCCCTACCTGTATTCCAAGAAACACATTGGCATTCACACCGAAATGTTCAGCGACTCCATCATCGAACTGATCGAATCGGGCGCGGTCACCGGGGAACGCAAAACCATGGATCGCGGCAAGATTTCCGCCAGCTTCTGCATGGGAACCCGACGCCTCTACGACTATATCGACAACAACCCGATCTTCGCGTTCCACCCCACCGAATACATCAACGACCCCTTCATAATCGGCCAGCAGTTCAAGCAAGTGGCCATCAACGTGGCGCTGGAAGTCGATTTGACCGGACAGGTGTGCGCGGATTCGATCGGATCGCAATTCTATTCCGGTATCGGCGGCCAGGTGGACTTCAACCGCGGCGCCGCACGCTCGCCCGGCGGCAAAGCCATCATCGCCATGCCGTCGACAGCCAAAAAAGAATCCATTTCCCGCATCGTCTGCTGCCTGCCGCCCGGCGCCGGCGTGGTCACCACGCGCGGCGACGTGCACTATGTCGTCACGGAATACGGGGTCGCCTACCTGCACGGCAAAAACGTCCAGGAACGCGCCATTGCCCTCATCTCGATCGCCCACCCAAAATTCCGGGAACAGCTTATTCAGGATGCCATCGACGCCAAATACGTGCGCGCCGACCTGTTCGACTTCAAGAACGCCATTGTCGTCAGCCCGCCCCAGTTCCGCACGTCGCACGTGCTCGACGACGGCACCCAGATCCAGTTCCGGCCCATTCATCCCACGGACGAATCGGGCGTTCGCGACCTGCACTACGCGCTGTCGCGCGAAACGATCTACTACCGCTTCATGTCGCACATGAAATGGCTGCCGAAACGGGAGTTGCAGAACCTGGTCTATATCGACCACCGCAAGGATATCGCCATTGTCGGCACCGTGCCCGAAGCGCATGGGGAGGAAATCATCGCCGTCGGCCGCTATTACCTCAACGAGAAAACCAACTTCGCCGAAGTCGCTTTCGTCGTGCACGACCGATGGCAGAACCGCGGCATCGGCAGCGCGCTGCTCAACCATCTGGTGACCATCGCGCGCCGCAACGGCATCGCCGGCTTCACCGCCGAAGTCCTGCGCGACAACCGCGCCATGCAAAGCGTCTTCCAGAACAGTCCCTACCGCGTCAACAGCGCCCCCACCGAAGACGTCATCAGCTTCCGCATCGAATTCGCGTAAGGCCTTGCCGGATTTGTCGAGCGAAAATCGCGCTCGATTCGCGCATATTAGCGCCTTAATCACGCCGTCCTGCCGAAAATAACAAGAAATTGGAGGCGTGATTGTTTGTGAGTGTGTGGGTGAAAACTCACACACTCACAAACCCGCATACCCACACACTTGGGTTGCGGGCGACAGCCCGCCTTGTCGTGATTAGCGGGCTTTCTTTTCTTCTGCCTTCATTATCTTCTTTGCCTTCTGTTCAAACATGTTTTTGGGTTGCGGCTTTGCTGCGCTGGGCTTTCCGTGTTTTCCGTGTTTTCCGCTTTTGTTACGCCTCTTCGCCGTCACATTGACTCGTGGCTCTCATTCCGAATGGCTGACGCCGACTCGTCGGCGACCGGCTCATCGGCGACCTGCTCGACGGCGGCTGGCTTGGCTTCCGGCCCCTTGAGTTCCAGCCAACCGATCGTGTTCAGGAAAGCGATCACAATGGCGACCGGGCAAATGAACCGCACGAATACACCCCATAACGACGCCAGGGTAAACACGTGCATATCGGAGTTGTGCGACGGGTCGTCTTTCAGCCCCGCCATCACGCTCCACAGATGCACATCGGCGAAATTGTCGGAGCCTTGCCGAATTTCGTCCACGGCGCGACGCACCCCCCAGACCCAGCCGACAAACAGCGCGATCAGCAACCCGCCCAGCGCCAGCATCCAGTCGGCCATGGTTTCCATGGTCACGAAAAAGCTGTCCTTCACACCGCCAAACAATGTCGCGAGCGCTTGCTCGACCGGCTTGATATGATTCCAATTGGCCACGCTGACCGCGCAAAGACAGCCCAGCGCGAAAATGCATCCGCCAAACACCAGCGTCGCCTTGCGACGGCTCCAGCGGCGTTCGTCCACCCAATAGGCCGTCACAACTTCCAACAGACTGATTCCCGAGGTCAATGCGGCCACCAGCAGCAGCAAGAAGAACAAAAACGCCCATGCCGCGCCCAGCGGCATATGGTGAAACACCGCAGGCAACGCCTGAAACGCCAAACCAGAGCCTTGATCGGGCTGGAATCCGAGCGCGAACACGGCCGGGAATATGGCCAGCCCCGCCAGAAACGCCACGAGAACATCCAGCCCGACAATCGCCATCGCGGACTTGAACAAATTCTGTTCCTTGGCCACGTAGCTGCCGTAGGTGATCATGGCCCCCATCCCCAGGCTGAGCGAGAAAAAGGCCAGCCCGACGGCGACCAGAATGCATTGCGGGGTAATCAGCTTGAAGTTGGGGCTCAGATAGTAGCGCACTCCAGCCATGGCTCCGGGCAAGGTCAAGCCCCGGACGATCAATGCGAGCAGAATCATGAAAAGCAGCGGCATAAGAACTTTCGAAACCTTCTCGATGCCGCCTTGAATTCCTCGACACACGACGGCGACACACAGGGCCATAAACAGGAAATGGCACAGAATAGCCCATCCCGGATGGGTAATAAAAGCGCCGAACGATTCCTTGGCGACATCCACGGTTTCGAAAGCCAGTTGACCGGTCGCCGCCTTGAAAACATAGCCGATCGTCCAGCCGGCCACGACACTGTAGAAGGAGAGGATCACGAATCCGGCCACAACGCCCATGACTCCGACCAGTGTCCAGCGATACTTGAAAATCAGCACGCCGATCAGGATGAACAAACCGCCCCAGCCCCAGCTTCTCATGAAGAGCGCCAGCAGTCCGCACAAGGTCATGCCGGCCCCGAACAGATGGGCCAGTCGGCACGAATCCGGATTGAGTCGGCGGAATGCGCCCACGGGATTGCGCCCGGTATGACGACCAAGCGCTATTTCGCACAGCATCACCGGCAGTCCGATCAAGGCCACGCACAGCAGGTAGATCAGCACGAACGCGCCGCCGCCATGCTGACCGGTAATGTACGGGAACCGCCAGATGTTCCCCAGTCCGATCGCCGACCCGGCCGCCGCCAGAATGAAACCCAGCCCCGAATGCCATCCCTCGCGCTTCTCTCGCTGTTCCATGCAAGCCCCTCCTTTAAGCGGGCTTCGCCCGCATTCCAAGTGTGTGGGTATGTGGGTTTGGGAGCGTGTGAGTTTTCCCCACACACTCACGTACTCACACACTCACAAACAATCCCAGTCCCGCCCATGAGGTCGGATCACGGGCGAGACGCCCGCGCCACTTTCGCCTGTGCCACACTATGAAAAAGCGACGATTTATTCCGACAATTCCAGTTTGAGCCCTGTCCGATTGTCCGACTCGATGCGGTAACCGGGCGGAACCTGCGCGCGACAGACGATTCTGTCGCGCTCCCGAGTCCAATGCACTCGGACCGCCCCGCCTGCCAGCGGCATCACGCCGAACGCGTGGTCCAGTCCTGTATCGTTCAGAGTCAAGCGAACCGTCTTGTCGCATTCGTCCACCCGGCAGCCCAGAATATCGCGATAAAGCCAGCAGACCGCATGGGACGCAAAGGCATGATTGCAGCTCGCGGTCGGCTCGTTGTTCTCCCATAACGTGCCGGTCGTCCGCGCCATCTTAAGAAAAAACGCCTTCAACTCGCTCCGTATCTGCGCGCTCAATCCGGCCCGAGCCAGCAATTCAAGACGCAGACAGTTGCCGATCAGCATGTTGGACGGATGAATGCCCGCAAAAGGATCGGGCTTTTTTCTTTGGGGCCCGAACGCGGTCAGCAGCCGGTTCCACAACTCGGGATAGTCTTCCGCTTTGGCCGTATGGAACCAGAAGGCGTAATACTGACAGGTCTCCGTGCGGTTCGAGGCCCGAACCAGTTGGCCATCCTTTTCCCGGATGGCGTTATCGACAAAGAACGCGCCGTCATAGGCCTGGTCGCGAATCGTCCGGCGGACCGTTTCGGCACGCTCGCGCAGGCTGGCGTCGCCATACAGGCGCCCGGCCGTATCCAAGGCGGCGGCCCAAAGCATGTTCGTCGGATAATTGACATCCTGAACGAAATCGTTGGCCTTGGACCATTCGACGAACACCCAGCTCGGTACGTTTTCCAATAAGCCGTCGTCATTGACATAGGCGTCCAGACAACGGAACAGCGCCATGACCTTGTCGCGAAACGCCGCGACCAGCGCGGGGTCGCCACCCCGTTCGCGATACTCCTCCAGTTCCAAGACCAGCCAAAGCGGCCAGTTGGGAATGAACCGGCCGTTCGGATGGTCGGCCGGATAGCACATCGGCAACATGCCTTCGGGCAGCGTCTCGAACCGGTCGGGCAACAGGAAATTTTCCAAAAAATCGCGCTCGATCGTATTGGCGCCGCGCAGAACCTTTTCGACCCGGCCGGTAAAGAAGCTGTCGCACAGCCAGCCGGCCCGCTCCCGCGAGGGACAATCCATGAAAATATCCACCGCGTTTTGACGAAACGTTTCGCGGCCGGCCTCGAAAATCTCCTCCAGCTCGGGATCGGAACACAGGAACGACGCGCTGTCCGCATCCGGACAGGCCAGCTCCCGCAAAAAGACGCTTTCGATCTCGCACGTCCCCTCCAGGCACAGCAGTTTCAGATAACGCAACGTATAGGGCTCGATAGTCTCGAAAACGTAATCGCCGGGCGCCAGAAACCATGTCGCAACATTGACGGCGTTCAGCCGCAGAAAGTCAAGGCGCCCGTCGGTCAGCAGCTCGTCGAAAAGCGCCTGCAACCGGATCGGCTCGCGACAACGCACTTGCACCCCGATAAACCCTGTCTGGTTGGCCCCGAAATCGAGCGCCGCCCACGTGTCGCGAGCCAGCGAAAATCCGAGATCGGGATCGCCGTCGTCCTCGTCATCGAGCCAGGCGACATCGGCATCCGCCCATGCGCCCATATCGTCGGAAACCGTCAGCGCCAAATCGTCCTGCGCAAAGCCGGCCAGACCCGGCCCTATCCCGGTCAGGGACCGATCCCGCCAAGGCCGGATATCGTCCGCCTGTTTCTCGACCGCGCGGCCGCGCGCCACAATGGCCAGCGGCATGCGAAACTCGCAACGCGGCAGCGGCGCGCCGCGCGGCAGCAAGCGCTTGGCGTCCGCTGTTTCCAGTTCGGCCTCCGCCGGCTCGCATTCCAGATCGCGGCGCCACAGATCGTAGCCCGGCCCGAGCCGATAGACCTCGATAAACGGCCGCTGAAAACTGTAGCGCTGGACACGTTGCACGCGCTCGTTCAGAACCACCCCCCTGAAAGGAACGCCCGCGCCTGCCGTCGAGGCCAGCACATGCCCCTGAGCCTTCACTTCCGCCTGGAGAAACGAGGGTTGATCGACGGCGGCATAACTGTTGACGTTGTAGCCGACCGCTTCGATCGCCACGAGGTTGGGCCCCGTTTGCAGGAGTCCGCGTAAATCCCACACGTCCACGCGAAAGAAATCACGCGCCGTCCGGGCTGGACCGTAACCGACAAACCGCCCGTTCAGCCACACCCGGTAATAGCCGGACGTCGCGCACGCCAGCGTCGCGGACCAACCCGCCGCCGCCTCGAACACGGCCCGAAAGCCGACATGCGTATTCATCTCCCGGTTTCGGCCCTTGGCCCAGACCGGTTTCGCCGAATCGAAAAATTGATGGTTCATAAGCGCAACTAGCGGGCTTCGCCCGCGACCCAAGTGTGTGAGTATGTGGGTTTGGGAGTATGTGAGTTTCCCCCCACACACTCACGTACTCACACACTCACAAACAATCTTCTTGTTTTTTTCGGCTGACAGCATGATTAAGGCGCTAATCCACAATCCCGTCCTTGAGCGTCCCGAATTCCTGTGTCGCCCAACAAACGATAGCGCATAGTTTCCTCTCTTCTTCTACAATCGACGCTTAACGTCGGCGCGGTTTCCAAAAATCGAGTGCACTCCATTGTTCGAATTTATTTTCTTCCAGGCTGAATTTCGAACTTAGCATTCATACAGTGCAAATTATCGCCGCCGATACGCTCCGTCAACCTGTAAAGTGCAGATGCAAACAAAAAATCAACGGTAAGCAGCGGACAAAGAAAGCTTGTTGAACGGAACCGCTTCGCGGAATAGGACCGAACCGCGAGCGGTTTCTTTTTTTGCCGGAAAATGATAATCCGAGTCTGGCGGCGCTTGGCATGAAGCCGAAGCGGCGACCGCGGAGGGCTCGGAGATGGCAAGCGCATTGCGTGAATCGGTCGAGTTGGAGATGCGGCTGAGAGGGTTTTCGCCGCGAACGCACCAGAGCTACATTCACGCTCTGGAGGAATTGGCCCGGCGTGGGAAGACCTGATCGAGAACCTCTCCCGTTGCCGCTGGGTGGTCTATCCCAAGGCGACGGCGAAAAACCCGGCCTACGCCCTGGACTATCTGGCGCGCTACACCTACAAGGTG
>SLMC01000282.1 GCA_007133745.1 Kiritimatiellia bacterium | reverse complement strand
CGGCCCCACCCACTCGTGCTTGTAATAGGCATGCAAATCCGCGAACCGCTTCCGGATGAAAAAATGACCCAGGGCGTCCAAGTTGAGGTAGCGACTCTTGTTGAACATCATTTTCTCCAAAGGCTTCATGACCGCCTTGCGGGCCAGTTTGAGAACGTCGCGTTTCTCTTCCTCGCTCGGCTTGCGATATTCGACATAGGGCGCATCGATGAAAAAAACGCTGTTCGGGTCCGTCTCGCCGGGATCGAGAGGCGCGGGATACAGGATATCCGCCCAGTACACCATAACGAACTTGATGCCGAGCCGGGGCCGATCGATGTTCCAGAGTCCGTCCAGCAGGGATTTTTTCCACCAGCGCTTCAAAACGGCGCGGGGCGGCTTGTTGTTCAGTCCGTGAATGCCAATAACAACCTTGCCCATGGTACGGTTTCTCCGGAACGCATCGGCGTTAATATTCGATTTTAAGGCGCATCAACAACAGTTGCGGAATGCTTTCGCCGGCTGTTCATCCTCGCGTCAGGCCGAGGCGGATGATTTGGTGGAGCAGATCGTTGTAGGCGAGGCCGCCGCGTTCGGCGGCTTCGGCAAATTCGTCGGCCATGGCCAGTTCCGGGTTGGCGTTGCCTTCCAGAACGTACAGGTCGCCGTTCGGTGCGAGTCGGCAGTCGAACCGGGCGTAGCTGTCGATGTTCAGGGCGCGATAGGCGCGCTTGCAGACATGCACGATTTTTCGGGAGGTTCCGTTGGGCAGATCGTTCGCGAACACGCTGTCGATGCCCCATTTCTCGCGATAGGCCTTGTCCCATTTGGCTTTGTAGGTGGCGATGCGCGGCTGATCTTCCGGCACGTTGCGGAAAACCATTTCGCGGACGGGAAAGGCGCGCAGACGCCGATGCCCGAGAATGCCGACATACAGTTCGCGGCCTTCAATGTAGCGTTCGGCCAGCGCCGGCATGCGGAACTTATCGTGGATGAAGCGAATGCGTTCGTGGAACTGGTCTTGGGTGGCGACATAGGAACCTTGCGAAATACCGGTAGACGCCTCTTCGCGCAAGGGCTTGACGATCATGGGGAATGTCAGTTTTTTGGGCAGCCAGACGCGGCGGCCGGGCCGGAAGACCTGAAATTCCGGAACTTTGATTCTATGATAGGACAGTATCTTCTTCGTCATGGCTTTGTTGTTGCACAGCGCCATGCCGAGCGGTCCGCAGCCGGTGTAGGGAATGTTCAGCAATTCCAGAAGGGCGGGGATGTTCTTGTCGAGATGCGCCTTGTTCAGAAAAAGCTCGACCAGGTTGAAAACGATGTCGGGCGGACGGGCTTCGATTTCAGCGACGAGCGGCTTCACGCAATTGAAGACACCCATCGTACGCACCTTGTGGCCATTGAGCCGCAGGGTTTCCACCACAGCCGATTCGGTGAACCAGTCGGGATGCTTGAAATATTCTGTATAGTCGTGATCGTCCGGGGGCGGAGCCGCCATGTCGAAGACGACCAGTATGTCGAGCGGTTTCATTTTTTCTCTTTCTGAAAGGTTCCGGTATGCAGGTAGTTCATGGCCAGCGTAGCGCAGTACGCGGTCAGTTTCAGCAGAGGGTCCATAAGATCGTCGGGATGGGCTGTCAAGCGCAGTTCCTCGGCGCGCGCGGTCAAATCCTTGAGCACGCTGTGAACAATGTATTTCTTTTCGCCCGTATAGCGGGCCACGTGATCGGCGACGGTTTTGCGATGGCGCCGGAGCAGCGTGGCGGCCGCGATGGCGCCGGGCGCGGGTTCGGCGGGGAAAATGCGCCTTAGATAGGGATCGTGAAAGTCGGGATAGTATTCGGCGTAAAAGGAGCGTTTGCGCTTGTAATGCGTGCGCAGGGTGGTTTTGAGGGCGGCCATGTGCCAGTGCTTTTCGCCGGTCGGCTTGAGCGGCGTCTGTCGGGCCAGATCCCGCATGGTCCGATCTACGTATTCCAGCTTCTTGAGCGCTTCCCAGCCCCGATAGCGCTGGGCCCAGCGGGATTGCGGGTCGAGCCAGACGGCGAAGGTTTCGGCGAAATCCTCGTCCGGATGATACTGGGCGTACCAGCCTTCCAGATGGCGGACGAACCGCTTGCTGTAGGGTTGGTACTTGTAGCGGTCCGGATAGTCGGCGGAAAAATGGCCGAACAGGTCGCGCCAGCGTTTGCGACGGTAGAGTCTGTAGGCGTAGTTCAGGGCGTGTCCGCATTCGTGACGCAGCAGCATCATGCGTTCGCGCGGGGCGCCGCCTTCCGTTTCGAGCATAATTTTCTTTTCCAGCGCGCGGAGCCGGGGATGCGCAAGGTAGAACGGAATGCCAATGACCGGTTCCTTGTCGGGACACAGCCATTCGTCGGCCAGATAGCATTCGGGATGAAAGCCTATGCCGCGCGCGTCCAGTTCCCTGTAGAGCTGCGCGATCGAACGCGCCAGAGGCGCGTGGTCGAGGGAGATGTCGAGATCGCACAGACGCAGACCGAGCAGTTGTTCATCGGTCAACTTGGCCGGATCGGCCTTGCGGCGGACCGGCGGTTTGGAGACCGATTCCGAAGACGATAATTCCGGGTTATTCGTCATCTGCGAGCCTCAGCGCTTTTTGCACGGCCGCCACCACGTCCTGGAGGTTGAACGGTTTCGGGAAAAAAGCCTGGCATCCGTTTGCGTAGCATTCCTTGACGGCATCGTCCGAATTGAACGCGGAAATGACGATGCAGGGCCGTGCCGGATTCCGTTGTCTGGCCAGGCGGATCAGCTCCATGCCGTTGACCGGCATCATGCGGATGTCGGTAATCAAAAGGTCGAAGGTTTCGCTGCGAATGGCGGCGGCGGCCGCGCTTCCGTCCTGGAACGCGATGACTTCGTGGCCTTCCGACGCCAGGAGAATGTCCAGCGACTGGAGCACGGTTCGTTCGTCGTCGACAACAATGATTCTTGACATGAGGAAAAGATAGCGGGGACGTGCCGACGTGTCAAGCCATGAGCTATGGGTAGTCCGAAAAGGTTTGGAGTATTGTTGCAGATACAACCTTCCTGTATGCCGTTGCTTCTCGCCAATCCTAACTGCACTCTCTTATTATTCGGGTTGCACGCCGGCCTGAATGCTCTTTATTTCCTCGTTGACTCTTGCGGCTTCGTCCATTTGGCCCTGTTTGGTCAATTCTTTACGAAGCGTTTCCAGGGCTTGCACATGCGTTGTCATGACTTTGGAAATCGCCTTGTGGCGGTCCGCCGCGAGATCGGCAAGCGTTTTGAGTTCCTCAATCTGCAGTTGCCGGAGCTCGACGGGTTCGTCGGCGATGGCGCCGTTGTAGAGATCGGATTCCTCGTGGAAACGGTCCATTTCCGACTTGACGGCCAGCCATCCGTCGAAGTCGCCATCCTCTTGCATGGCGCTTTGAATTTGGCGAAGGCTTTCCAAATAATGATCGCCCCGTTTTCTGTCTTCGCGGAGGTGTTCGGATTCGATTTTGAAGAGCGCCTTGCTGTATTGCGCCTGCAAGGCGGCCAGCGCGTTGGAAGCGTAATTTTTATCTCCCGGGGAACGGCTGTCTTTGGATGCGGCTTCGTCCAGGGTCGGGATGGAGTCCGGCCCCCATAGCGATGCGTAGAATCGGAGCGGGCGACGCATGAAGGAGTCGTTGTGCATCCATGCGGCGATGGAAAAGAAGGAGGACCATGTCTCGGATTGGCCGCCGATCAGACGCCGGGCGGGGGCGGCGCCAAGCAGGTAGATCGTCAGCAGGACCGCCAGAGCGAACGTCGTGTTGCGCAAGGCGTTCCACCAGGGGGCGATGCGCGCATGGCGAAGCATGCGCTGGATATCCGGATGGTCGGGGGCCAGGGTGGCGAGCGCGTTGCGGGCGATGCGGGCGGCGTCGGTCCAGTCCCGCCGGGCAAACGCGGATTTGATTCGTCCGATTTCCCGATCCAGCATTAGGGCGGGGAGGCGCTCGGTCGTTTCGACGAACTCGCGGTCTTGCGAAAGAGCGTTGTATTCCTCGATCAGTTTGCGAACGACCAGAAAATTTTTGTGTTCGATTTCGCGCGGAACGCTTTGCCGAATGTCTTCCAGGCGGCGCAGGGCGTTTTTCGCTCTCTGTTTGAGCCGTCCGATATCGTCGACCATCGTCTGGCCGGAGGGCCCTACAGGCTGGAAACCGGAGCTTTGACCGGCGTGCCGGACAATGAATTCGTAATCCTTGTCGGCCCATTTGCCCTGCAGTTTTTTGAGAAGCTGCCAGACAATTTCGTATTCTCGGGCGTCGGCGCCGCATCGTCCGCAAAACTGAATGCCGATTCGGGTTTCCGCGCCGCATTCCAGGCAGTATTCCGCGCCGTCCCATCCGCAGGCTTCGCAATAGCGGATGACGGCCGGGTTCGATGTCTGGCACCATTTGCAGCGCCATAGGGCCCGTGTTGTCGGGAACTCGATGCTGGACGGGGCGTGCACGAGGGTTAGGCGCTGTTCGAAATCGCGCGCATTCGCCCAGCGCTTGTCCCGGTCGGTATCCAAGGCCTTGACCAAAACGTCACGAAGCTGTTCGGGCACGGAATTGGGACGAAAATATCGCGGGTTTTCTCCTGTAATGCAATAGAAGAGGATGGCGCCCAGTCCGTAAATGTCGGCCCGTTCGTCTATGGGCGCAACGCCGGATTCCTGTTCGGGCGCGCCGTATCCCATGGACAGCATTTTTTCGCCAGGTCGCGTCAACTGCTCTTCGCTCGGGTTCAAGCGGCGTGCCAAGCCGAAATCCACGATTTTGGGCTCTCCGCTTTTGTCGAAAAGGATGTTGGCCGGTTTGAGATCGCGATGGATGACGCCGCGGCTGTGAGCGTAGCCGACCGCCTGGCAAAGCTTGATCGCCAAGTCCAGCGCCTCGCCGACGGGCATGGGGCCTTCGTCGGCGATTCGGTCGGTCAGAGTGTACGGCGGAGCCGGCAGCTTCTCTTCGGAAGGCGCGCTCGGACCTTCCACGTATTCCATGACGATATAAGGCTCTTCGGGATCTTCGCCCAGCGCGTAAACATGGACAATATGGTTGTGACTGAGCGCGGCGATCGCTTTGGCTTCGCGGGAAAAACGCTTGAGAAAGGATGGCCGGTGCGTCATGGCGCGTTTCAGGCGCTTGATCGCGACATGGCGGCCCAGGGTGTTTTCAAAGGCGAGATAGACCGTACCCATGCCGCCTTCGCCGATTTTATGGAGCAGCGTGTATTGAGACGGAATTCTCGTGGCGCATGGCGTATTCGGATCCGCACCGGGAATGCGAATGGTTTCCTCGACGACCCGACGGGTTTGCATGGCGGGGACGTCGCCGCCCTCGGTTTTGGGCGACACCTTGATTTTAGGGATGTATTCCGTTTTATCCATGGCGGGGAAAGAGCGCGCTCGTACGCATCCGTGTTTTAGGCATCGGGAGCCGAAGCGTTGTCCGCCTTGTCCTCGGCGGCGCCGGGTTCGTCATCCTCCGTGCCGGGCGCGGACGCCGGGGCCGGTTCGCGAACAGGCTCGGCCGGCGGATTGTTGCGCATGAACTCGATTTCGACCGCAATGGCTCGAAGGGTTTCCTCTTGCGCACCTTGCGCTTTCTTTGTTTTCAGCAATGCTTCGAGCTGACGCAGGGTGTTGCCATGCAACTTGGCCAGCGCGGCTTGCATGTCCGCCTCGTATCGGTCGGCTATCTCATGATAATCGAGCTGAAGCGCGCGCAATTCTTCGGGACTTTTGACAATATGCCGTTCCTGAAGGGTTTGCTCCGAGCTGAAGCGTTCCAGTTCGCGTTTGACGTCCATCCAGGCCATGAAGTCGCCTTTGTCCCGCAGCGCGTCCTGCATTTGCTGGAGCTTGGCGACGTACTCGTTGGGCCATTCCCGTTCGAGGATGTTTCTTATGTTTTCGATGCGATACGCTTCCTGATTGTGTTTTTCCCGCACCATCACGAGGGTGTCGCCTTCTTCGTCCGCCGTCAAGGGCGGCCGGACAATCGGAGGCGGCGTATAGTCCAGGTCGCCTTGCATCCGGTAGATGCGATGAGCGTCGTACAGGTTGGCCAGCAGCGCCAGCGCAATGCCCGCCAAGGCGTAGAGCACGGGAACGCGCAGACGATGATGCCAAATTTTCTCGCGCAGCGTCTTCTTTTTCGGAACAGCCATGTAGTGGATGACATGATCCATGGTTTTTTGAAGCCAGCGCGGGCGCTGCTTGTCCAGCCTGGGATCCAGAGTGATCGACCGTGCATGCTTGGACAGTTCGTTCAGGGAGACTTCGCGATATTCCTCGATCTTTTCCCGTTTCCAACGCGGCGCATCCTTGTCGGGATCCATCTTCAGCGGCTTGGGTTCCAGCTTGACACGGGAAGAAGACACCGAGGGCTCGGACGACGCGTCGCTTGCGGAAGGTTCGGAACGATCGGTACGGGGCGCCTTGTCGTGGGGTTCGGGTTCGGCGGAAGCGGGCTGTTGCGGCAAGGGATCGGCCGGAGACGTTTCTTTCGGAGGCTCGGCGGCGGCCTTCTTGGAGGCATCCAAATCGTCGAATTTCTTACCCCCGTTTTTTTTCAATGCGGGCTGAACGGCGGCGTTTGACGAAACACTCGCTGCTGCCTTGGGCGACGATGGTTTCCCGTCGTTTTTTTTCGATTTCTTTTTTTTCTTTTTCATGCGGCCTCCAGCGAGCGAAGTCTTTTCCTGCGTTTCTGGCCAAGGGTAACCGAGCTTCGCTCGGCGACCTTACAGCAAAGAATGTTTGTGGCTATTCCTCTTCTCTTGATCCATGAAAAAGTTTTCGTTTTTTCTGTTTTATTGATTGACACCCTTTTCAACATTCAGGTTATAGGTTCTCTT
>SLMC01000194.1 GCA_007133745.1 Kiritimatiellia bacterium | reverse complement strand
CCGATTGGCCCATGGCGCGCTATGAACCCGGCCGCGGCGCGGCGACGCCGCACGGGTTGGCGGAAACGCTCCATCTGCACTGGACGCTGGAATTGCCGCCGCCGGTCCGAGCCTGGCCCGCGCAGCCCGATGATTTCGACAAGCTGGAGTTCGACTTGTCCTACGAACCGGTTGTGGCGGGGAACACGCTTTACGTGGGGTCCATGAACGACGACAGTGTCGCGGCCTACGATCTCGATTCGGGTCTGGAGCAATGGCGCTATGTCGCCGACGGGCCCGTGCGGGTTCCTGTCGCGGTTTGGGAGGGACGGGTCTATGCGGCGTCCGACGACGGTCGGCTGCATTGTATCGACGCGAAGACCGGCGCTCGGTTGTGGGTGTTTCGGGCCGCGCCGTCGGAACGCAAGGTTCTGGGCAACCGTCGCCTGATCAGCGTGTGGCCTGCGCGGGGCGGGCCGGTCGTTCAGGACGGCACAGTGTATTTCGCATCCGGCATTTGGCCGTTTGAAGGCGTATTTGTGTGCGCGCTGGACGCCCGCCACGGAACCGCGCGCTGGATCAATTCCAGCACGGGCAGCCGCATGGATCTGCATCAGCATGGCGGGGCCTACGCATTCGGCGGCGTGGCGCCGCAAGGGGCGCTGGCGATTGCCGGGGATCGCCTGCTCGTACCCGGCGGACGTACGACTCCGGCTGTTTTCGATCGCCATAGCGGCGAGCTGCTTTACTTTCGCCCCGATTCCGGCACGGTCGGCAAGGGCGCGGGCGGCTATCGCGTTTACGCCAGCGGACGCTGGTATCTTAACCCTGCGGTCCGCGGCAATCGGCTTTACGATCTGGCGGACGGATCGCCGCTCCGGATGTTGGACGCGGACGTTTTGACCGACGGCGGATTTTTCGGCGTGGAAAACGAACGCGTTTTTGTTTGGTCATCCGACAAGAGCGGCGACGAACGCAGGGTTTCCGAGATCGTGCAGGATCTCGACCGCTTGCATCTGCTGGCGGATCGGACCTTGTTTGGCAGCGGATACGGCGGTCGTGTTTTCGCGTTGAAACTGGGTGTGGACCCCGGCCCTCTTGTAACACCGGTTTGGGACGCGAAGGTGGACGGCCCGGTCTTTCGCATGCTGGCGGCGAGCGGGCGTCTGCTGGTCGTGACCGAGAGCGGCCGCATCCATTGTTTCGGCGCGGAACAGCGCCGGCCGATCGTGCGCGCGTATCCGTCCGGCGCCGAGCCTTGGGCGCTCGATCCGCGCTGGACCGACGCCGCCGATGCTTTGATCGAATCCGGTCAAAGCGACGGGAGCGCCTTGATGTTCGGCATAGGATCGGGCGGATTGCTGGACACGCTTCTGGCCCGCACGGATTTGCATGTGACGGCGTACGATCCGGACGAAGCGGTCGTGGCCCGTTTCCGCGAGCGCTATGCGAAGACGGGATTCTACGGACGTCGCGTCGCGCTGCATGTCGGCGATGCGCTTTCCGTTCGGCTCCCGCCCTATATTGCCGATGTGATCGTCTCCGAAGATCCCGAGGCGGCCGGGTTGCGCGCGCATGCGGCATGCATGCGATCTTTGTATCGTGTTTTGCGGCCCTATGGCGGGCGTGCCATGCTGTGCACCTCCGATCGGAAGGTGTTGGCGACGCTGGCCGAAGCGGCGGACGCGGGGATTCCGCCCGATGGCCGTTGGGTTTTGGCGGACGATGGCCTGGCGATTCAGCGGCCGGGCGCGCTGCCGGGATCGGCCGACTGGACGCACCAGTACGGCAACGCGGCGAACTCGGCCTATGCGGCCGATGCGCTGGTGAAAGCGCCGCTGGGCCTGGTCTGGTTCGGCGGCCCGACCAACGACAAAGCACTGCCGCGCCATATGAACGGACCCATTCCGCAGGTCGTTCAGGGTCGGCTCGTGATGCTCGGACTCAACCATCTGACCGCCCGCTGCGTATATACAGGCCGTGAAATCTGGTCGGTTGAATTGCCTTTGATCGGCACGCCCTTCACCAGCCTGGAGCACGAACATCTGCCGGCGCCCGTTTATTTTCCGAATCACCCGGGAGCCAACTTTATCGGCAGCCCCTATGTTTCGACGGCCGACAGCGTCTATGTCGTATACGAAGACCGCTGTTTGCGCCTGGATATGGCGACGGGTCGAACGCTTGCGACCTTCGATTTGCCGACTCGCGACCGGCTTCCGCAAGGCAATAAGAAGGCGGCAATGGCCGGTTTGAAACGTTCGTACGCAGCGCAGGCGACAGAGGGGCGCGAACAACGCTGGGGCCATATCGCCGTTGCGGGCCCGCTATTGATCGCGGGCGCCTACCCGCACATGTTCGACAACCGTCAACCGGGCCGCGCAGGCAACTGGAACGCGACATCCAGCGAATATCTCGTGGCGCTCGACCGTCGAACCGGCGCGATTCAATGGGTGCGTCAGGCTCGGCACGGATTCCGGCATAATGCCATTGCCGCGACAGCCGACCGCGTCTTCGCCATGGACAACATATCGGAGGAAATTCTCTATTTGCTCCGACGGCGCGGCATTCGGCCGAAGGCCAGCCCTGAAATTCTCGCGCTCGACGCCGACACAGGCGTTCCGGCATGGCGCTACGACGATCATGTGTTCGGCACGTGGCTTTCCTATTCGGCCGAGCACGATGTGCTGGTTCAAGCCGGCCGGAGCGGCGGACGCGGCACGCCCGGCGACGAACCAAGCGATCAACTGCTTGCTCTGCGCGGACGGGATGGCGCCGAATTGTGGCGGCGCAAAGAGCGCCATACCGGTCCGGTCGCCCTTCACGACGCCGAACGCCGCATCATTGCAGGACAAAACGAAGCGTCGCTCGATTTGCTGACCGGCGAGACCTACAGCACGCCGCATCCGCTGACCGGTGCGCCCGAGCCATGGCGATTCAATCGCACCTACGGATGCGGTACGCAACTGGTCGGGCGTCATCTGGTCACGTTCCGCTCCGGTGCGGCGGGCTATTACGATTTGGCGCGCGAAGGCGGCACGGGCAATATCGGAGGAGTTCGTTCCGGGTGCACAAGCAGCCTGATCCCCGCCAACGGGCTGCTGAACGCGCCGGACTACACCCGTACCTGTTCGTGCAGCTATCAGCATCAGACCTCCTTGGCGTTGGCCCATATGCCGGAGGCCGAGATGTGGACCTATTCGACGTATTCCGATCCGGAACCGGGCGCGATTCGGCGCCTTGGGCTGAATCTTGGCGGGCCGGGCGGTCGTATGGCGGACGACGGCTTGCTTTGGATCAACTATCCGGCCGTGCCTCGCGTGACCGCGCCTTCGCCGATCGTGGCCGTAGAGTTCGTCGGAGAGCCCGCCTGGTTTCACAGCCATTCCCTGCTGGTTCATGCCGCAACGAATGTTCACGACTGGGTCGCGGCGTCGGGCGCGCGCGGTCTCCGGTCCGTGCGGTTGGGCGGGTTGTTCAGGGACGAGCAGGCAGCCTATACGGTCCGGCTCGTCTTTGCCGAGCCGGATCGCGTCGCGGCGGGGGAACGGGTTTTCGACATTGCGATTCAGGGCCGAACCATGGCCGACCGTTTCGACATCGCTCGGCGCGCCGACGGCGCCGGGCTCGGCGTCGCAGCGGAGTTTCTCGGCATTGTTCCCGACGCGGACGGACGCATCTCCGTGACATTCGAACCGCGTCCCGGCAGCCGTCCGCCGATCTTGTCCGGAATAGCCGTTCGCATGGAGTAGTTTTTTTTCTTGCTCAAAGCGCGTTTCTTTGCTGCAATGGCTCTAACCATGAAAAAGGAGTTGTCATGATATCGTCTAAGTCTCTCTATGCCATGTTGTTCGCGGGTTTGCTGCTGGCGGTTGCGGGATGCGCCAATCGCGGCGCTCTGGAAATGTCGCGTACGATCACCGTGCACGATATGCTGGGCCGTCCTGTCGAGGGCGCTCATGTGTATGTGCAGGGACAGGATATTGTGACACAGCTTACGACAGGGGTCAACGGAAGCGTCACAGTGCCTGTTCTTGACCGGCCCATTTCCCTGGTCGTATCGCATCCAGGCTATCAGGTGATCACCGTGTCCAGCCGGGCCAACGAAAGCCGGGTTAAGGTCGTCCTCAAGGAAGATCATTGAGCCATGGCTCCGCGTGTTCGTTTTGCGCCCAGTCCCACGGGCCATGTCCATATCGGCAACATACGCGTGGCCCTGTTCAATTGGCTGTACGCCCGTCACGAAGGCGGCGAGTTTCTGCTGCGCATCGAGGATACCGATCGCGAACGGTCCACGCCCGAAGCTATTGAAACCTTGCTCGATGCCATGCGCTGGCTCGGGCTGGACTGGGACGAGTCGCCTGTCTATCAGTCGGCCCGTACCGATGCGCACTTGGCGGCGGCGGACAAGCTGCTGGCGGACGGCGTCGCCGTCCGCGAGGACAAAGGCGGCAAAGGCGAATGCGTCGTCTTCAAGATGCCCGACGAAGACATGGTTTTTTACGACGAACTCAAGGGCGAGCTGCGCAAGAAAAAAGAGGATACGTCCGATTTCGTCATTGTGCGCTCGAATGGCACGCCGGTTTTTCATCTGGCCAATGTCGTGGACGATATCGCCATGAACATATCGCACGTGCTGCGCGGCGACGATCACATCGAAAACACCTATCGCCATGTCGCCCTGTTCCGCGCGCTCGGCGCCGAGCCGCCCCGTTACGCGCATTTCCCCATGATTGTCAATCAGGCAGGCAAACCCTATTCCAAACGCGATGGCGACGCCTTTGTCGGGGATTTCCGGGCCAAGGGTTTCCTGTCGCAGGCGCTGTTCAACTACTTGGCTCTGCTGGGCTGGTCGCCGGGCGACGACCGCGAAAAAATGACGCGCGAGGAGATGGTCGAAGCCTTTACGCTGGAGCGGGTCAAGAACAGTCCCGCACAGATGGATCTTCAGAAACTGCTGCATCTGAACGGACTGTACATGGCCGATTTGCCGGCGTCCGATTTTATGGCCCGGGCTCGCCGCGTTCTGGCGGCCTGTCCGTGGGGCGCTCAGGTCTCGGATGCCGATTTCGAGCGAGTCTGTCAACTGATGCAGTCCCGCACCAAGCTGATTGCGCAGGCCGAGGAATGGAAATACTTCTTTTCAGACATGCCCGACTACGACGACGAGAAGGCGGTACGCAAAGGCCTGAAAAAGGACGGCGTTCAGGCGGCGTTGACCCGGCTTGTGTGCGAACTGGAGCGAGGCTCGTTCGACGAAGCGAGCATCGAGCGGAGCATTCGCGAGGTCGAACGGGCGGAAGGCATTCGCGAGGGCAAGCTGAATTTCGCCATACGGGTTGCGACCACCGGCACAGCCACCGGCGCCGGACTCTACGAGACGCTCGCGCTGCTTGGCCGGGAACGGACGCTGGTTCGCCTGCGTCATGCGGCGAACACGTTGTGCGGTTAGCGCCTTAATCACGCCGTCATGCCGAAAAAACAAGAAATAGGAGGCGTGATTGTTTGTGAGTGCGTGAGTGTGCGGGTGAAAACTCACATACTCCCAAACCCACATACCCACACACTTGGGTTGCGGGCGACAGCCCGCCTTGTTGCCTCTTCGAACAACTTATACGCCTTTGCAGGTATCCTTTTATGAACACCGTTTTGAAAATTCTGGCGCTATGCGGGCTGATCGCGGCGGCGGCTTACGGTTGGACTCGCTTCAAGCGTCCGCGCGACGAAAGCCGACCGCCCTCGACCGCGCAACAGGCGATCGACGGGGCGACCGGACGCACCGCCGTGCGCGCGTTTATTGACACCAAGGAAAAAATCCGGGACATCGGCGAGCAGCAGGCCCGCCGTCAAACCGTCGAGACGCCCTGATATGCCCGTTGTTCGCAAAGAAGATTAAGATCGACGAAGCGGGTCGGCTAAGGGTATCCGATGAAGTGTGGAGACTAAGTGTGCGAGCAAGTGTACGAGAAAGTGTAGGAGCGCCTTTGGCGCTCCGAACACTTGATCGCTTTCTTAAGCGCACATTTCACCGCCACCCTTACCCGGATTCACTTACGCGACCCGCTTGAGCGACAGCGATGGACTGTTTTCAAGGACTCTATTCTGAACGTTGAGGAAGGACGAGCAAGAATATGAAAGGCGCTATTGAGCGGAACCTTGGCGAGCAACCTATCGCGCGAATCATGGCGGACAACGCGCTCAAGTCGCACGATCTGGTTAAGATTTCAACGGGGCACATCACCCATAAGATGGTCGCACGGGCCTGCAAGGGCAGACGGTTAACGCCCAACATGAAATCCAAGATTCGCGATGCGCTGACCCGTGCGACGGACAAGGTCTACGCCATGGATGAACTGTTCAACTATTAAGTCGGGCGTTTCCGAATTTTAAACTCGCTTTTTCCGGAGAACAATGAAACTGTTCGCGTGTCGCTTATGTTTGGACAGGAGTTTCTGCACAACAATAAGGAGATCGCGATGCCGACAAAACTTCAATGGACCCCGAAAGATACGCCTGCGAATTTGAGACCCATGCTCAGAACCCTTGCTGAAGCCGTCCCTTTGACCGAGGGGGCGGGCCGCGGTTTGCCGCTTCGCTTTGTTCCGGCTGAAGAAGCGGGCCTGTGCGAAGTCACTCGCGACAAGTGCGGGGCCGTTATCCGCTACAGCAGCCCCGCCCAGGCGGGTCGGGCGATCGGCGCCTTGCTGGCCGGGCTGCCGGAAGGCCCGCGCGGTTCGATTCGGGAATCGACGCGGTTTTCTTCGCTGGGCATCATGCTGGATTGCTCGCGTAACGCCGTTATGACGCCCGAGCATCTGCGCACATGGTTTCGGCGTCTGGCCCTGCTGGGCTACAATAAAGTCATGCTCTACACGGAAGATACCTACCGGCTCCCCGGCGAGCCGTATTTCGGCATTCGCCGCGGCGCTTACTCCAAAGCCGAGAT
>SLMC01000156.1 GCA_007133745.1 Kiritimatiellia bacterium | reverse complement strand
GTTTTATTGATTGACACCCTTTTCAACATTCAGGTTATAGGTTCTCTTACGTTTTTATTAGCTGAAAACTAACATAGCGCTTTGGGCAAATTGAATCAATGGGTTATTTGATCCTTGTAAAAACACAGGAAACGGTTAGTTTTATCTTTTCGAAACGGAAAGGGGCACAATGCGTGTTCTTGTGGCGACATCGCATAGCGATCGGTCGGAAACATACCTGTATCGGCGTTTGCGTCAATTGGGCGTGGAGGTGGAGGTTTTGTGCGATCCGCAGGCCGAACGGGCGGAGGCGTTGAAAGAGGGGGGCGTGCCGGTTCAGACTTTGGCCTATCGTTCCCGACTGGATTTTTCCGCCGTGCGCGCGATTCGGGAAAAGCTGAAGGGTGGCGGGTACGATTTGGCGCATGCGTTCAACAAACGCGCGCTGAGCCATGTCATGCTGGCCGCGCGCGGATTGCCGGTCAAAATCCTGACTTATCGCGGCATTATCGGCAATTTGAGCCGCTGGAATCCCGAGGTGCGCTGGACGTTTTTCAATGAGCGTCTGGCCGGCATTGTCTGCGTTTGCGACGCGGTTCGGGACTATCTGCTCTCCGTCGGCATTCCCGCAGCCAAAGCCCGAAGGATTTACAAGGGTCATGATCTTGCCTGGTACCAGCCGGCGGAGCGGACGGAACTGGAGCGCCTGGGCGTGCCGTCCGGCGCGTTCGTTGTGGGGTGTGCGGCGCATATGCGGGCACGCAAGGGCTTGAACACCCTAGTGGACGCGGTGGCGCGACTGCCCCGGGGCAGCGTGCATGTGTTGCTCGCGGGCGTGATCAGCGATCCGGCCGTGAGGCCGCGGATTGCCGAGCTCGGGCTGGAGGCCGTGGTGCACACGCCGGGTTTTCGCGACGATGCGGCGGCGCTCATGGGCGCATGCGACCTGTTTGCAATGCCTTCGCTCAGGCGGGAAGGCCTGCCGAGAGCCGTCATCGAGGCCATGGCCCAGGGCGTGCCGGCGGTCGTCACGAATGTGGGCGGCATGCCCGAAATCGTGGAAGACGGAATAAGCGGGCGTGTGATCGAGCCGAACGACCCGGCGGCGCTGGCCGAGGCGATCGGCTTTTTCGCGGACAACGCCACGCGGCGCCGAACGTTCGGGGAACAGGCGAAGGAGCGCATCGCAACGGCATTCAATATCGAAACGACCATCCGGGAGACGCTGCGCTTCTACGAGGACACGCTGTGAGTCTGAGCATTGGGCATTGGCGCCGAATGGCGCTTAGTTAAGCCCCGTTCAAAGCGTATGGTTTCCCCGCGCGCCCTGTGTGTGAGTTTGTGAGTATGCAAGGATGAGAACAATCAACCCTGCCGTCCAGTTCTAGCTTTCCCCACACACTCCCACACCCACACACTCACAAACAATCACGCCTCCAATCCTCTCCACCCCTTACCCCAATGCGATGACCTGCATATCCCGGTAGAACGCCAGCGTCTTTTCCGCTTGCAGCGCCGGGGAGAATCGGCGTTGCGCGGCTTTCAGGCTTTCTTCGGCCATGGCGGCCAGGCGGTCGGGATGCGCGATGGCGTCCTCGACAATCTCCGCCAGGCTGTCGGGGTCGACGTCCATGAGCCGGCCGGTTTTGCCGTCTTCGATCAGACGGGGCAGGAAGCCCACGCGGGATGCCGCGACAGGCAGGCCGGTCGCCATGGCTTCGCGCACGGTGCGGCACGATTTGTCGGTGCCCGGCATGGGATAGACCAGCATAGTCATGGTGCGATAGGCTTGAACGAGCCGTTCGCCTCGGCAGTAGCCGGCCAGCACGATCCGGTCCCGAACACCCAGTTCGCGCGCGAGCCCTTCGATGACGAGATCGATTTTGCCGCGACCGACGATGAAGAGACGTACGTTCGGATGACGGTCGGCCAGGCGCTTGAGCGCGCGGATCGCGATGTCCAGCCGACGGCGCGGTCCGATCGCCGTAACCATGCCCAGAACAAAGGCGTCGCGCGCGATGGCGAATTCCTCCCGCAAATCCTGCTCCGGCCGTGTGCCGAACCGCTCGACATCCACGCTCGGCTCGATGATCCGCGTTCGGACGGACGGCCAGTTCAGCTCCGTTTCGAGCCAGGCTTGCGCTTCGGGCGCGATGGCGACGATGCCGTCCGTGCCTATGCGGCAGGCGATCTTCATACGCAGCGGCTGTTCGTCCTTGTCCGGATTGTAAAGGGTGCGGACGACATGCGGGCGCCGTGCGGACAGGCGCGCGGACAGCGTGCCGATCAAGTGGGCGTTCGGCATGTGGGCGTGCAGGACGTCGATCTGGCGTTCGTCGATAATGCGGCGCAGCGCCGATACGTCGCGAACAGCCGACAAAACCTGGAAATGCTTGTTCAGGCGCAGCTCGTCGGGTTCCAGCCCTTTCTTTCGCAGCCGAAAGGCGACGCTGTCCTCCTGATCGAGCCGCCGGTTGCGGCCGCAGGCGAAAAAAACGGTCGCGCCCGCCTTTTTCTGGCCAACCGCCAGATCGGCCGCCGGCTCCGCCCGTTCCGTCCATTTGTAGTTGCTCAAGACATGCAAGACATTCATAGGATCCTTTTGCGTCGGTTCCAGCCATTCTCCACGAACCCACGTTCCACTTTCTACATTCCCCTTCCGTGCTTTCCGCGTTTTCCGTGGCAGAAAACTCTTCCCTCTTCCACGAATTCATCCTCCAGCATGCGCAGCTTGCGGATGGACGCACCAACACACGAACCCACGTTCCATTCTCTGCCGTTGTCTTCTGTTCGAAAAGCTTCTGTTCAAACCCCCGGCAGAGTTGGAGGCGCTTACGGCAAAGGACTGTCTATTAGCGCCTTAATCTGCCGCCTCTGCGATAAAAAGCAAGAAAAATTAGCACGACATTTTTGAAATTGGAGGCGTGATTGTTTGTGAGTGTGTGGGTGCGTGAGTGTGTGGGTGCGTGAGTGTGTGGGTGAAAACTCACATACTCCCAAACCAACATACCCACACACTCGGGTTGCGGGCGACAGCCCGCCTTGTGATATGT
The DNA here is from genome assembly GCA_007133745.1 of Kiritimatiellia bacterium. Classification (GTDB taxonomy): domain Bacteria; phylum Verrucomicrobiota; class Kiritimatiellia; order UBA8416; family SLMC01; genus SLMC01. The sequence goes on along the minus strand of SLMC01000156.1, from coordinate 3,912 downwards.
TTTTCTGAAAATAAAGCGAAATCATCCCGAAATATTTTGACGGAACGGGAAAGTATAGGGTAGAAGAGCGGGGCGCGCCCCATCCGTGTTAAAGCTTTCCGGCAAAGATACACGTTTAAGCGTGTATCTTTTGGATTGCAGGCGCAAGCCTTCCATTCTTCCAATATTCCGTTGTTCCAGACGTTATTGGGATGGCGCCGATTGCCCTGTCGGCCAGGCGGAAGCGCCGCAGGCTTGATTCGACGCGCTGTTTAGGGTAAGTTGTTCCGCCATTTGAGATTTGCAATATGAAATTTTGGATACGGGCGAAGCCCGTCTTAGGGTTCCTGTCATGAATGAAGTGCGCACAGAGGGCGAACAGGAGGGGAGCGCGGAGTTTTGGGCGCTGTTCCAGCCTGTGGAGGCGGCGTTGCGCCGCTATGTGGCGGCGCATGTGCCGGGCTACCATCAGGCGGAAGACGCGTATCAGGAGACGGCTATGGCGCTGTGGAAGAACTTCGGGAAATACGACCGCGCCCGCCCGTTTCAGGCCTGGGCGTTCGGGGTCGCGCGGAATCAGACCCTGAAATCCCGGCGCGATGCCGGACGCGACAAGCTGGTCTTTCAGGAGGATATTGCCGAGACGGTGTCCGACCGGCTGGAAGCCTGTTCGGACGCGCTGGACCTCCGGCGCCGGTTTCTGAACGAGTGCATGGACAGGGTGTCCAAGGAGAACCGGTCGCTTTTGCGCATGAAGTACGCCGACCGCAAGCGAATCGATTGGATCGCCGCGAAACTGGGTAAGACGCCTAACGCCGTACGCCTGGTTCTGTTCCGCGTACGCGAAGCGGTGGGCCAATGTCTAGAAAATGCCGCGCGTCGGGTTCGGGATATGGAGGAGGTTCCGATATGATTCCGAAAGACATCGGCATGCTGATGGATCAATATCTGGACGGGTCCATACGGAAACGGGACCTTCGCCTGCTGGAAGCCTGGTTGCGGCGGGATACCGCGCATGTGGATGCGTTTGTCGCGCATGTGGATACGGACCAGGCGTTGCGGCAGAGTATGGCCGCGCTGCCGCAAACCCGGTTCCGGTTGCCTGCTCGCAACCAGACGCCACGTTCGGAAGCGCGGGCGCGCTGGCGAAAAGCGGCCGGCTGGGGCCTGGCCCTGGCCGCGTCGGCCGTGGCGGCGGCGGGCCTGTTCCTGTACGTGACCGGATCGGGGCCGTTCGCCTCGGCCTGGACGCTGACCGTAACCGAAGCGACAGGCTCAACGACAGTGCAACGCGGAATCCGTTCCTGGCCCGCGTATGCGGGCATGACGGTGAAGCCGGGCGACCGGATACGAACCCTGGCGGATGCGACAGTCGCATTAGGCGCCCGCGAAACGGGCGATATCATTCAAATGATGGCTGAAACCGAGTTGCGGCTGGACGACGCGCGCGACCGGTATGCCCTGGCAGTTGGCCGCATCGAGGCGTCCATGACGCCCGGTATGGACCGATCCGTTGTCTTCGAGACCGCCTACGCCCGTACGTTGGTGACGGGCACGCGCTTCGAGCTTGTGGCGGCGGCCAATCTGACGCGGGTGACGGCGAGCGAAGGGCAGGTGCTCTTCAGCGATACGGGACGCGATGTCACGGTCGAGGTCGGAGCCGGCCAGGCTTCGGTTGCCGCCCCCTGGGCTGCACCGACGGTCTTCCCCATGGGCGCTACCGAAGGGTTGCAGGCTTTGTATCTGTTCAACGAAGGGCAAGGCGACATCGTTCATGACGTGTCCGGAATCGGCACGCCGATGGACCTGACGATCGGCCGGCCGGAAAACGTCGAATGGCTGCCTGATCGGCTGCGGGTGCGCGGCGAAGCCGAGCTTGTCTGCCGGCCAGTATCCGGTCTGGCGGCCGCCGTCCGTGAAAGCAGCGGGTTTACGGTGGCAGCCGTCTGGCAGGCGAAACCGATTGACGAAGAGGACGTTCGCGTGTTCATGAACATTGGGTTCAGTGGCCGGAAATTTTCATGGACGCATCCGCGCCTCAAAAGGATGAACGTTGACGATGTCGGACAACCGTTTAACGGCGGTTTTCTTCTGGACGGACGCGGAGAGCCGGCCGCCGTCTCTGTGTTTGGCAACGGGAAACTGGAACCAGCCACACCGGTGGACAATGTATGGAGCAAGAGAATTGCCGAGGGTGCGCTGGATCGCCTAGTCATCGCGCCGACGCTGGACGCGAGAGACCGCCGGGACAAAAAAACGCCCTGGCAAGGGGATCTGTTCATGATGGCCGTGTACGGGCGGCCGTTGAGCGCTGAAGAAATTGGCCGTCATGCGCAGAAAGACAACGCCGCAGCCTGGAAACCTTCGGCGGGCGAGCCCGATCTTCCTATAGGTCTCGGATGGGATTTCATCGAGCCGGCCGATCCTGAAACGTTCCGGGTGTTTCACGGACAATGGCGCCATGACCCGGAACGGCAATGCATGGAAACGGACGGATCCGAGTTGCGCATGCAACTGGCCATTCCGTTGCGCGGGCTGCCCATTCTTGTCGAGGCGGAAGTGTCGTCCTCGAATCCGAAAGGTTTATCCGAAGCGCCGGTCAATCCGCCCAATTTATTTTATGATCAGTACGAAAAACATGCGGTTGTGGGCAAGCTGAGAACTCGCGAAGAAATGCAGGTGCCGGGGGGAATACAGTACGATTCGAATTGGTCGCGCATCCTGACCTCGCGTTTTTACGTGACGGATAGAGCCATTGTTTCGGTGGATCCGGAAAACAGGCCCAGGGAAGTGTTTCTGTACGATCGCGCGCCGCTCGAGCTGGGCGCCCGTTTGGCCTTGCGCTTTCCCGTCAGCGCCAACGCGCCTCTGAATCGGCTGCACCAGTTCAGCCTTCATTCTGTTCGCCCGCAAGACGTTCCGGATGTGGCGCCTTTCCGGAAAGCGCTCGAGGATCTGCCAGCTTCGAAACGGACGGGCACCCTCGCCTTGCCCGATCCGCGGCCGGGTCGCGAAGGCGCTGTATGGGTTCGCTTCTTCGAAGCCGGCCAGGCAACGCCGTTTGCTGCCGGTTCCAGAATGACCGACGAACCGCAGTGAGCGCCGGCCATCCAGCCCCATCCCATAACGTCTGGAACGCCGCGAAACATGTCATTCGCAGTTCGACAAAGCAGTTCGACGAAGCGTAACCGACAAAGCGTGGGGACGAAGTGTACGACAAAATGTACGACGAAGTGTAGGCGTCTGCTTTGCGGGCTTCCTTCTACGCTGAATCTACACAGGACAAGACGGCGGACACGTTGCGCTGTTCCCGCACTTCGTCGCTTACAGCCTTAAACGACCGGTTTAAGCGGTCGCATAATGTCGTCTTATTCCAGCCCGAAATAGGCTGTGTCGGCCGCGTTCATGGGCCGGTATTCCTCGGCCAGATGGCGGGCGATGGCCGGTTCTTCAGTTGCCGCCCAGAAACAGGGATAAGACCGAACCGCTACAGTCTTCGCCGACTTGAGCGTGAAAAGCGTTCATCGTTCGTTTCCTTTCCGGACTCTAGCCCGTTTTCCGCCCCATAACGCACAATCCTTTCATGAAGCGCATGGCACCGTGGCCTGGCACCTCCACGATGCGCCATTCCATGCTGTTGTCGGGCAAGGCGCCGATCATGGCGCGGAACTCGGCGGCCGTGTAGCAACGCAGTACGGACACGATCCCGTCATGCACCAGCATGAGCGGCACGATCGGGATCAGCGTGCAGAACAACAGTCGTTTCCAGGTGAATTTCCCGGTCAGAAACGGCGTCAGCATCCCGAAAAACAGACCCGGGATGTTGGCCAGCAGGTTGCGGATCGTTCGCGGATGCGGCTCGCAGATGAGAATGCCGTCCGCATGCCGGGCCGCATCGGCCAGCGCGGCGCGGGCCTGGTCGGGCGCAAGATG
>SLMC01000008.1 GCA_007133745.1 Kiritimatiellia bacterium | reverse complement strand
GGCCTGCATGCACATCGCCGTCGAGCGCCTGAAAAAAATGGGGCGCGTACCGGCCAAACGATCTTGTCCCGTGCCAGGCGTAGTTCGCAGCGCGACCCTTCGCCCCGCTTCACGTATCCTCAAATGACTTGGCACATTTTCTCGATCCCGCCGGCCTTGCGCCGGTGGTGAAGGAAGTTATGTTCAAGTGGCTGACGGGCGGGGACTAACCCCAAAACAGGCGAGGTTTCCCGCTGCGAGCATGACTGCGTCAACGCCTGCCAACAAGCCGCTCATCCGCAGATGTTGCGCAATCTAGCGACCCCCGCTTGTTCAAACATGAAACTATCGTATTGCATCCCTTGACATTCGCGGTCGAAACGGCTATATCTTAATGCCTCAATCACGCTGTCCCTCCGAAAAAACAGGAGATAGCAGGCGTGATTGTTTGCGAGTGCGTGGGTTGGGTCGCGGGCGACAGCCCGCCTTGTAGTCTAGTGGTTAAACAATGGGAGGCAGCATGAAGGCATGGCGAGGGTTGGGCGTGTGGTTGGCGGCGTTATTGGCGGGTAGCTGGCTGGCGGAGGCGCAGCCGGCTCGTGTGGAACTGACGGTGCGCGAGCCTGCCGGTGTGGCGCGCGAAAACGAGTGGGTGACGGTCGGCGTGCCTTTTGCGCGCGGCGCCGTCAAAAATGCGGCGACCTTGCGCATGATGGCGGGCGGACGCGGGATTGTCGGCGGCCAGTTTCGCGCGCAGAACACATGGGACGACGGTTCGGTCAAATGGGCGCTGTGCACTTTTCCGCTGTCCGTGCCCGCGAACGGCGAGGTCAAAGTCGTTGTCGCCGACGGCCCGGCCTACACGCCGCAACCCGGCCTGAAAATGCAGGACGGCGCCGACGCCATTGTCGTGGATACCGGGGCTTTGCAGGCTCGGATCGACAAGAAAAAATTCCAAATTCTCAGCGAGGTCGGCGTGCGCGGACGGCCGATCCTGCGGCAGAGCGAGCAGGGCGGCGCCGTGTTGACCTTGACGGACGGCAAAACCTTGAACATGGCCGCGCACCCGCCGGAGGCGGTCGAGGTCGTGGAGGCGGGGCCCTATCGCGCCTTGATTATCGCTCGCGGCCGGTTTCCGGGCGCGTTTGTCCGCGATGGCAGCGAGCTGGTGCGCTGGACATGCCAAATTTACTTTTATGCCGGTTCGGATCAGGTGCGGGTCCATTATACTCTGGGCAATGACGGCGCGTTCGGAGCCAACATGCGGTCCGGCCGCGAGTATTTTCAATTCAAGAGCTTGGCGCTGAACTTCGATACCCATCTGGGCGCCGGCTTGCGCGCAATTTCCGACGAGGCCGAAGGCCGGCCTACGGCCGATGCGGCCTTCGCCATTCGCCAGAAAGGCGCAAACCGCGGTAAAGGCCCGATCTTTCAGGCCGTGGCCGGCGACAAGGAACTGGTGTCGTCCGACGCGCGCAGTGCGGGTGTCATGGGCGTGGCGGGCACAGGCGGCGCGCTCGGCGTGGCGGTTCGCGATTATTGGCAGAATTATCCCAAGGAAATCGCGGCACAACATGGGCGCGTGGTTTTGGCGCTATGGCCGGAATGGGCCGGCTATCCCGAAGGGCGCGATGCATACAACCTGTGCGGCGGCAAGCAGAAGACGCACGAGATACTGTTGCGCTTCGGCGCGGGAGACAAGCAGGCGACACAGGCCATGGCCGCAAGCCTCAACACCCCGCTCGTGCCGTTGGCGTCGGCGGAACACTACGCGGAAAGCGGCGTTTTCGTGCTGTTCAGTCCGGCCGACGTGAAAACCGGCGATGCCGATTTGGACACTCTTATTCAGCGCTATGAAACGTTGCAACGCTCCAAGCCGGCCGGATTGACCGAAGCGGCCGAGAATCGGCGCCGCGGCAACTATTACAACTGGATGAACTGGGGCGATTTGTATTGGGCCTGCGGCTCCGCCAGTTTGCATTACGATTGGACGCACATCATGCTGATCCATTTCCTGCGGACCGGTCAGCGCGACTTTTTCGAGTGGGGCTCGGCCATGGCGCGGCATCAGTACGATATCGATGTGCATCGCTCTTCGCGCGATGCGCCCGCCTACAGGTTCCTTTCCGCCTACGAAAAGGAAACCAGCCGCGGCGGCACGGGCTGGCATGTAAGCACGAACCCGCGCAGCATGCTGCCGATACCCAGCCACAACTGGATTTTGGGTCAAACTCTTCATGCCCTGCTTACGGGCGATCCGGAATCATGGGCTTGCGCCCGCATTAATGCCGAAGGCGTGCGCAGCCGTATGTTCGGCGTGCACAAGGTCGACCGGAACCCCCGGCGCGATCAGGCGCGCACATACGGGTGGAGCATCGAATGTCTGCTGGCGCTGTACGCCTTGACCGGCGAGCAGGCCTATTTGGACGACAGCCGCAAGCTGTTCGAGAACGGGTTGTGGCACATGTTCAACGAGGACGGAAAAACAGTTCTGAAATGGGGCCGTGTTCAGGCTACCTATACCGTTCGTCCGCTGATCGACTACCACTGGCATACGGGCGATGATCGCGCCTTGGACGTGCTGAAATCGATGGTCGACGATACGGCGGAATGGAGCGGAGGTTTTGAGTATTTCATGATTGGCGACGGGGCGGCCTACGTCTATTATCGTACCGGCGACGAGGCCTACTTGAAACGGGCGCGCGAATTCCTGGCCGAACTGCTCAAGCGACGCGGCCGGTTCAACAACCGGTCCGGCGCCTGGACCAAAGAAGAGGCCAAGACCAGTCGCTCGGCCTATCGGCACATCGCCATCGAGCGCCTGAAAAAAACGGGGCGCGCACCGGCCAAATGATTATGTTCAGGGTAGGCTTTGTTCTCCGCATCCTTTTTTGAGAGAGGAGGACGCAGCGCCTCCCCCCTCAACGTTTGCCTCCACCGGCGCAAGGCCGGCGGGCGGCACGGCGCCATGGTTGTGGTGGCGCAGCCGATCATCCAAGTTTTCCGTGAAGCCGATGTAGTATTTTTCAGGCCTGTTCCGGCTGACAATAATGTAAACGTAATGGAAGCTCATAACTGGCGGAGAGGGTGGGATTCGAACCCACGGCGCCCGAAGGCGCTCCGGTTTTCGAGACCGGCCCGTTCGGCCACTCCGGCACCTCTCCGAAAGCGGGCTGCGCCCGTAACCAAAGTGTGTGGGTATGTGGGTTTGGGAGTATGTGAGCTTTCACCCGCACACTCACGCACCCACACACTCACAAACAATCACGCCTCCAATGTCTTGTTTTTTTCGGCAGGACGGCGTGATTAAGGCGCTAACGGAGACAAAGGCGAAAGATTAGGGCGAAAGATTAAGGGGCTCAGTATCTCTGAAAAATCCGAGCCCGCTCGGAGGCCGCACTAACCCCTAACCCCTAACCCCTAGCCACAGGCCACGCCAAATCTTCTACGCAAATCGCACAGAACCTACGGATTCAGACTCTATCTCAAGACTCAAGCGCGCATACTGACCGATTTCATGTTCCGAGACAAGTCTTTTTTTCGCAATTCCGGCTTTACCTTTTCAAAATTTAAGGTTAGGGTGTCTTTTGATCGTTAAATTAGTCTCGGATTGTGTTGTCATAAGATGCGCAGCAAAATTGTCGCACCTTTCTTCGTGTGTATCCGTGTTCATTCGTGGTTCAGCCGTTCGGTTGCGGGTGAAGCCCGCCTTAAGCAAAGCCATTTTTATACAGGAGCATTTATGCGGCGAAAGAAATTGGCCCGCCCCACAGCCCGGTTCAAGCGTATTTTACTGAAGCTTAGCGGGGAAACCTTTCAAAGCGCGGATCGGAAGCTGAGCATCGATCCCGATGTTGTCGGCGTTATAGCGAAACGCATCAAGACCATTGTCGGCATGGGCGCACAGGTGTCGATGGTGATTGGCGGCGGCAATATTTTCAGAGGCGTCAGCGGCCAGATGCGGGGGATCGACCGGACCTCGGGCGACTATATGGGCATGCTGGCGACCATCATCAACGGGCTGGCCATGCAAAATGCGCTGGAGCATGCGGGTCTCGAGACGCGCCTGATGACGGCGGTCGAGATGCAGAAAGTCGCCGAACCCTTCATCCTGCGTCGCGCCTTGCGCCATCTCGACAAGGGGCGCGTGCTTATTTTCGCGGGCGGGACGGGCAATCCCTACTTCAGCACCGATACGGCGGCCGCTCTGCGCGCCAGCGAGATCGGCGCGGATGTGCTGCTGAAAGCGACGAAGGTGGATGGCATCTATTCCTCCGACCCGATGCGCAATCCGACGGCGCGTCGCTACACGACGCTGACCTATGCCGAAGCCTTGCGTAAATCGCTCAAGGTTATGGATGCCGCCGCGTTTTCGCTTTGCAGGGAGAATCGCATCCCGATCATCGTGTTCGACTTTTTCGCGTCCAAAAGCATTGAAGGGGTGGTCGCGGGCAGGAAAATCGGCACATGGGTCTGCGAAGACAGCAAAGTTACGCAAACAAGCGTTCATCGCAAAGGAGTCTGAAATGGAATCGCTGGACGACGTTTTTTTGAATGCCGAAGAGCATATGGAGAAATCGCTTGAATTCCTGCAGGAACAGTTTTCCGGTCTTCGCACGGGCAAGGCCGACCCGGCGCTTGTGGAAAACATCAAGGTGCCGTATTACGGAACGCCGACCCGGCTCAGGGAAATGGCGTCGATCGCCACGCCCGAACCCCGGCTCATTGTGATCAGCGCATACGACCCGACGTCGCTGGCCGACATTGAAAAGGCTATTCTAGCGGCGAATATCGGCGTGAATCCCATGAACGACGGACGCGTCGTACGCATTCCCATCCCCGAACTCAGTCAGGAACGGCGCGACGAGATGAGCAAGGTGGCCCGCACCATGGCCGAAGAGAGCCGCGTGGCGGTGCGTAACGTGCGGCGGGATGCCAATGACACCATCAAAAAAATTCAGAAAGACGGCGTCATTACCGAGGACGACCGGGAACATGGCCTGAAAACCATCCAGAAATTGACGGACGAGACGATCGCGAAAATTGACGAACTTCTGGCGCAAAAGGAAAAAAATCTCATGACCGTATAAATGGGCTTGACGTTTTTGCTCCTGTCATGTAGATTGCACGTATCGAATCATTAAGAAGGAGAGGGCGCCTTATGACGGACAATCCCGAAACCAAAGACGGAGCTAACCCTTCTTTGCCTCCCAAGCTGGATCTCCGCAAGAAAATCGCGCTTGGCGACGACAGCGCGAAGGCCCAGCCCGTGATTCCCAAGTTGACTCCGACTTCGGCTCCCGGAGCCCCCATTCCGCTCAAGCCCCGTGTGGCGACGCCGGGCGCCTCCACATCGCCGGGCGCCTCCACATCGCCCTCGCCAGCTCCGCGGATGTCGACTGTGGCGTCTTCCGACAGTCAAACGGTACACATTCAAATTCCAAAAGCCCAAACGCAAGTCCCGTCGGCCATGACTCCGAAGCCGCCCTCGGCCGCCTCGAGACCGGCTGCTCCGGCGACGGCCCAGCCTATGGCGCCAACGGGCGCGCCGTCTTTTGAGAAAAAGAAAGAGACGTCCAAGATACCCTTGGCGGCTGCTGCGGAAGCGCCGACGGTTCGGTCGACCCCGTCGTCCGACGGCCCGGTGAAAACTATTCGCATTCGTCCGAAATCAGCCACGGCCCAGACGCAGAAAGTGGCCGAGCCCGGCGTCTTGGCCGAGGCAACCGATCCTTTCGGGGAAAAAAAGAAAACGTCGCGTATTTCTCTGGAAGCGGCCATGTCTTCCGATCAGGAGACGTCCGAAGACGCGTCCGCCGCTCCGCGTCCGAAAACGATTCGGCTTAAACGGCCTAGCGAAGCGGCGACAGTGAAGGTAACCCCGAAGTCTGCCATGCCCGGAACGGCAACGGACCGGCAGCCGGCGGCGCCAGCCGCGAAGCTTGAGGAAACGTCCAGGCTGGAAATGCCGCCTGTCCAGCCGACTCAATCGTCGCCGACCCAGCGCAAGACCATACGGGTCAAACGTCCTACACAGCAGCCGGGCGCTGCTCCGGCCCCCAGTCGTATCGCAACGACGGCCAGAGGCCCGATGGTTAAGACGCCCGCAGGCGTCCCTATGTCATCTGTACCTGTTGTTCGCGCGGACGAACCGCACGTGGTATTCCCCATATTCGCCATTTTGACCTTGCTGGTCATTATGGTTGGCATCTATATGTTTTCCGCGCAGGCGTTCGGCCCCAATTCTTCCTTCACGCAACTGTCTTACGCTGTTGAAGGTCCAGACCTGGGTTGGCCGGGCAAATTGCCGCCTCCTCGGCAGTAAGTGTGTATATCCGCGTAAGTGTGGAGTTCCCGGCCTTCGCCCGGTGGTATCAAACTGAAAGGAAACCCTTATGTCCGATGCCCATATTGTGAAAATTACCGCCGAGAACTGGAATAGCGAAGTGATAGAGGCCGATACGCTCGTGCTGGCCGATTTCTGGGCGGAATGGTGCGGACCGTGCCGGGCCATTGCGCCTGTGCTTGAGGAGGTTGCCGAGGCGCTGGCCGGCAAACTGAAAATCGCCAAGGTCGATGTGGACAAGAATCAGGAACTGGCCGCCGAGTTCGGTATCCGGTCGGTGCCGACCTTGCTGGTATTCAAAAACGGCGCCGTCCAGGCGCAAATGGTGGGCGCCATGAGCAAGGCCGACTTGATGGACAAGCTGGCGGCGTATCTGTGACCGTGCATTTCCTGGTCTAAATGTATCTAAGCAAGGGTGACGAGTAAGAGTGCGCTTAAGGCCCGTTTAGGGGGCCTTCCTCATTGAGCCGGTTCCACATTAGGCGCTGATTTTTCGTAACCGTTCATGGGCATTGGACCCGTCAGTACGCCAGCGCCCCGCCGGGCTCGTCCCGGCGGACGCAGAGATTGGCGGCTGGCTACAGGCAAATCCCACTCAGCGCCCGAGTTGAGCAAGGACAGAACAAGGTTCCCGACTT
>SLMC01000448.1 GCA_007133745.1 Kiritimatiellia bacterium | reverse complement strand
GCAATATGGGACGCTAATTTTCAAGTTCATCCTATAACTGTACTTGGCCCGGCGCAATCAGGCAAGCCAAATCTTCAGGACGTCAAGGACCATACCCTATCTAGAGACGACCGGCTGGGCATGGGGCGATTTTCCCATGATATAAAGAAAAAAACGGCTGCATTCGTTCCGCAGGGCGATGCAGATGGCGCCAAAGCGATGGAGTCTGGCCATGGCATCGGGTCGGCATTTTTTCCGGGGAAAGATGTCTCAAAACAGTTGCCGTCGGCATGGCGCTGTGCTATATCTTTCGTCCGTTTGTTCGAACGATTCGTTTTAAGAGGAGCGATAACCCAAGGAGGAAGTCGGCATGGCAACAATGGACAATCTGCAGGAGGCGTTTGCCGGGGAAAGCCAGGCGAACCGAAAGTATCTGGCGTTCGCGAAAAAGGCCGAGGCCGACAGCCTGCCGCAGGTGGCCAAGCTGTTCCGGGCCGCCGCCGAAGCCGAAACGATTCACGCGCATGCGCATCTGCGCGTCATGGGCGGCATCGGGAGCACGGCGGAGAATCTGGCCGCCGCTATCGCCGGCGAAGGCGAGGAATTCAAGAGCATGTATCCGAAGTTCGTGGCCGAAGCGCAGGCGGAAGGCAACAAACAGGCGGAGTATTCCTTCCAGAACGCGCTGGCCGTGGAAGAGATTCATCATGGCCTCTACAGCAAGGCGCTGAAGGCGGTCCAAACGGGCGGCGATTTGCCTGCGGCCAAGATCTTCGTGTGTCCGGTCTGCGGCAACACTGTCGAAAACGGGGTGCCGGACACCTGTCCCATCTGCCATGTTCCCGGCAGCAAGTTCTTCGAAATAGCCTGAAGACGCGAGGATCCGACCAGGCGTGTTCTTGCGGCATTGTGGTGGGCTAGGAACTTCGTGCATTCGACACGACAATCATCTTTCCAGCAACAATTTACGCAACAATATGTGGTCGATTCGGCTCTTAGCGTTCGCGCGCGCGGCGGCCTTCGCCATCGCATTCGCCGCTTTCGCAAGCGCCTTTTTGTTCGCGACGCTGTTCCCGGGCCTGCCGCGCTCCTGCTTGCGAGCTTGTTTCCTGGCCCGTTTTTTTTTCGGGAAAGATTGACACGCGGCGCGCGTCGTGGCAGAGTCTGTTCCGTTCACATTCAACTCTCAACCCTCAAAGGAGATCGTGATCATGGCGAAAAAAGTTCTGGTTCTGGCAACGAATTACGCGGCGTGGGCGGAAGAATTGCAGGCGCCGTGGGATGCGCTCAAGCAGGCGGGTTTCGACGTGGCGCTGGCCACGCCGCAAGGCAAGAAGCCCTTGCCGATCGCGATGAGCCTCGATTCTGACTTCGAAGATCCGCTTCAGCATTACAAGGTCAACCCCGTCGAGGTGGTGAAACGGGCCAAGGAACTTTTCGAGGGCGACGAGTGGAGCGCGCCGCTCAAGATCGGCGATGTCAAGATGGCGGATTACGATGCCATCGTTCTGACGGGCGGACCGGGCACGCCGCTGGATATCGATAACAATCCCAAGGTGCATACGCTGCTGCTGGACGCCTACAAGGCCAACAAGCTCATCGGCGCCATCTGCTATGCGGTCGGCGCGCTGGCGTTCACGCGGGATCCGGACAACAACCATAAAAGCATCGTTTACGGCAAGAAAGTCACGGCCCATCCGCGCGCCTGGGATTTCGATTTCGAGCTGAGCTACGACCTGGCATACACGACGCCCGACAATGCCGGCACCAACGTGGTGACGCCCGGCTTTCTGCTGCCGCTGCAGGACGTGGTGGAAGACGCCGTCGGCCCGAACGGGCAATGCGTCGCCGATGAGGGCGCGAACAGGGAGAAACCCTGCGTGGTCGTGGACGCGCCTTTCGTCACCGGGCTCTCGGTCGAATCCTCGGTCGCGTTCGGCAAGGCGCTTGTGGAACAATTGTCGAAGTAAATCGACCGGAGCCGTTTTGTGAGCGAGTCCAAACCGAAAATCGGCGTGCTGATCGAAGCCGACTATTACGAAAAGGAAATCGCCTTCTACCGGGACCGGTTCCCGGCGGAAGGCGCCGACCTGCATTTCATGTCGCGACTCTGGGGGCAGCCCAGCCTGGTGTTTCACGGGCACGAAGACAAGACGCCGTTCACCTGCGAGGAAAGCTTCGAGGCCGTGGACGACGACGCGCTGGACACGTTCGCCGCCATTCTTGTGCCGGCCGGCTATGTCGCCGACCGGTTGCGCTACACCGAGGACATCCATAAGTTGCCGCCGGCCGTCGAGTTCATGCGTCGCGCGTTCGCGCGTCCGCGCATCGTCAAAGGCATCATCTGTCACGGACTCTGGCTGCTGGCCCCCGCGCCCGAACTGGTGCGCGGCCGCAAGGTGGTGGTTCACAACAACCTGTTGGGCGACGCGAAAAACATGGGCGCGGTGTATGTCGATCAGGACGTGGTGGTGGACGGCGATCTGGTGACGGCCCGCACGGGCGATTGCCACAAGGTTTTTGTCGAGGCCATCCTGAAGCTTGTCAGGGCATAGAGGCAGCCCGAATACACAGTACGAAAGGGGCGTCGGAGACATGGACATATCTAGCGCTTCCGATCCTCGCGAGAATGCAAGCCCTGACACGGCGCCCCCTCTTCTGAAAATCGATGCGGAGACCTGTGTGGCGTGCGGGCTATGCGTCCGAGCCTGTCCTACCCGGTACCTGACGCAATCCGCGCCCAAGACGCGTCCCGAATGCGTTATTTCAGGAAGATGTCTTCAATGCGGTCATTGCGTGGCGGTCTGTCCGACAGGCGCGATCGTTCACATCCGTATGGATCGGGACGCCTTTCAACCCGTAAACACTGAATGGGATGCGGAATCGGTTGCGCTGCTGTTGCGCGCGAAGCGTTCCGTACGGTTTTTCAAGAAGAAGCAGGTACCCCGCGAGCTGTTGACGCGTCTGCTGGACAGCGCGGTTTGCGCACCCACGAATTCCAATTCCCAGGACCGCGCTTTTCTGGTCTTGACGGACCGCGCGTTCATCCATGCTGTCGAGACCTCCATTATCGACACGTTTCGCAAGTGGCTGGAGGCGGAGAAGCAAAAAGGGGCCGACCCCGCTTCTTATCTCATGGTTGCCGCGAACAATTTCATCGCGGCGTACGAACAGGGGCGTCATCCCGTATTCCATGAAGCCCCTTGCGTGATAGGCGCCCATTCGCGGGCGGATAATTTCTTTGGTTCCTATAATTGCGTGGCGGCTATGGACTATTTAATGTTGCATGCCCATGCGCTCGGCCTGGGCAGTTGTGTCATCGGGGCCGCGGCGCACATGCCGAAAGCGACGGGCCGGTTTCTGGGTCTCGCGGACGATCGGATGCTCCAGTCCGTGATTGTTCTGGGTTATCCCGATATCCGTTTCAAACGAACCGTCAGCCGGCGTCCGGCGGAGGTTTGCTGGCACAGCGCGCCAAACGCAAGCGGCGCCTCCGGTCCGCGCAGCGATGCGCCTGCGCATCATGTGAAACAATAAGCACGAAACACGGTCATCTCATCGAACAAAGGAGAACTGTCTCATGAACGTAAGTCAATCCATTGTGGCTATGCTCGAGTCCGTCGGTGTAACCGCCGTTTTCAGCGGTTCGGGCCAGGGATCGGGAGAAATCTTGTTCGCCTTTTCGGAATCGAAAAAAATCAAGACGTTCATGGTCCGTCACGAGCAGGCCGCTTCGTTCATGGCTTGCGGATATGCCATGTTCAACAAGGGCAACCTAGGTGTCTGCAATGCGCAGGGCGGACCGGGTTCCTACAACTTCTTTTCGGGGCTCGGGGTGGCGCTGTCGGATTCGTTGCCGGTGCTTTCCATGGCCTCCTACGCGCCGCGGAAATGGCGCGGACTGGGGGATCTGGGCGAGGTCACCGGTCTGGGGCGCACCCCGGACTCGCAGGCCATGTTCAGGGCAACGACCAAGAAGACGTTTTTGATCGAGCATCCCGATCATGTGTGCGACATTTTCGAGGAAGCGATCAATCTGGCCTTCGAAGGCCGGCCCGGTCCGGTTCACATCGATATTCCGTATGATGTCGCCGCCATGCCGGCCCATCGGCACAGGGATATTGTTCTCGATGTCCCGCCCGTCGCGCCGCCGGCCAAGACGGTTGAATTGTTCGCGACCGTGCTGGCGGATGCCTTGGCCGGAAAACGGAAAATGCTGGCCTTGATCGGTTATGGCTGTGTCCGCAGCCATGCCGAAGCCGATGTTCTGCAATTTCTTGAAAAATTCCAAATCCCGTTTTTGACCTCGATGGATGCCAAGGGAGTCGTTCGCGAGGACCATCCGCTTTCGCTGGGCATGCCGGGCACCTGCGGCGATCCCGGCGCGAAGCAGGCGTTCAAGGCAGCGGACGTCGTTCTGGCCATCGGCAACTCGTTTCCGAAATGGCAGATGTGGCGTTTCGAGCCCGGATTGTTCGACAACAAGACACTGTTGCATATCAATATCGACCGCCTGGAAATCAATAAAGTGTATCCGACCGATTACGGCATGGTGGCGGATGCCAAGCTGGCGATCCAGGCGCTGGACGAGTCCTTGTCGCGCAAGAATCCGCCGACAGTCAAGAAACAGCCGGTCAAGAACAAGGTTTACGACACGAAAGTCGATTATGCCGGAAAACTGATTCACCCGGGCGCCGTGTGCCAGGAGATGTCGAAGCTGTTGCCGGAGCGCAGCATTGTGCTGGGCGATGCCGGCGCCAACATGATCTGGCTGGCGGCCTACATGGAGTTCACGGGCGGGCAGCATTACAAGAATCCAGGAAGTTTCGGGCCGATGGCTTCCCATGTCAATGCCGCACTGGGCGTGCAGGCCGCCAATCCGGAGCGCCGGGTCATTGTGGGCTGCGGCGATGGAGACTATGAAATGGCCGGGTTCGAGTTGCTTACCGCTGTACAGAACAACCTGCCGATCGTCTGGGTGATTCTGAACAACAGCGAATTCAACATCATCAAGCTGTTCAACCTGACCGCGCACGGCAAGGAAGTTTTCAATCATATCATCAGTCCGGACTTTGCCCAGTACGCCCGGGCTTGCGGCGCGAACGGGTTCCGTGTCGAGAAGCTCGAACAGTTTGCCCCGGCCTTCAAGGAAGCGCTGGCCTCGGACAAGCCTTCCGTGATCGATGTCATTATTGATCCGGACATGGTTATTCCCTTCAAGTGGTGGGCTCAGGAATAAAACTGGAACACAACGCAGTCGATACGGTCCGGCATGGCCGGGAGCGATGCCCATGATGTCCAAGCGCGCGCAAAAATTAAATCTGATCGTTTTTATGATGACCTCTTTCGCCTGCTACCAAGGTGCGCGAAGAGGAGGTGTTTGGCTGGGGCTCGGACCGACGGCGCTGGCGGTTCACTGGGCGTTGTTTGTTCCGGCAACCCCGGACAAGGTGCGGCGGATCATAGTCGCGTTGATGGCCGGGGTGTCGGGCTTTTTGTGCGATACGGCGCTGATTGCCGCAAACGTGTATGTCGTCCGGGAAAGTTCCAGAGGATTCCTGCCTGCGCCTCTGTGCCCGGAATGGATTCTGACGCTGTGGCTTAATTTCGGGTTTATGCTTTATCTGTACAGGGGCGTCCTAACCCGGCGCCGATGGACGGCGTCGGTGACGGGCGCAGTGTTTTCTTTTGTGATCATGGGAAATGCATCGCGTATGGGCTTGGTTTTTTTTGACGATCCAGTCGTGTTGAAATACATGATCATCGCTGTCTGCTGGGCTATTCTTGTCCCGCTGCAGGCTTGGCTGGCCAACCGCATAATTGGAGGGACTCAAGTTGAAACCCAGAGTTAAAGGATACCGTTTTTTGTTCGCGACGTTGCTGATCATGGCCCATGCGGCGGGTTGTCGACGCCTTGGGTCGCCGGGCGATGGACGGCTTGCGCCGGCGCGACATGCGACGATCGAGCGCACCCCCGAACTGGTTCGTGTTCCAGCGGGAATTTTCACAATGGGCTGGGACGATTTAGGGCCCCACACGAATTCTGTGGCGCCGTATCCGCCGGAACGAAACATTGCGGTCACCACGATGGGACCGGTTCGCCTGGTGGAGCTGACGCAGGATTATTCTATCGGCAAGTATGAGATTGCCAACGACGAGTATTGTGAAATGCTGAACTATGCGTTGACCCGAGGGCTGCTGTCGGGCAATTTCCAGGAAAACGAGACGGTCAGAAATGCGCAAGGCAACCGCCAGGAATTGTTGAAGCTAAACGCGGATTACGAGGGCAAACAGTGCGAGATATATTTTGACGGTCGCCGGTTCGCGGTCAAGCCGGGCCGCGAGCGGCATCCGGTCGTTTACGTGTCGTGGTACGGCGCTGCTTTTTACTGCACTATGCTCGGCGCCTCGCAAGGTCTTGCTCCGCTTTACAATCTGGACGACTGGTCCAGCAGCTTCGAGGGTGAAACGCGTTTTTACGGTACGCCGGGCTATCGTCTGCCCACCGAGGCCGAATGGGAATACGCCGCCAGGTACGATGACGACAACCTCGTGTACAACCGGCGCATGGTCCCGTGGGAATCTTCCGGTACGCGGTATTTCGAGGAAAGCCGCATCGGAAAGGATTTGGCCTATTTCGAGCCTTTTGCCAACTTCAAAACCGGTCGAGGCACGGTGCCCGTGGATCATGGCGAAGCGGGCCGGAACAAGCTGGGCCTGTACAATCTGGCGGGCAACGTTTCGGAGTGGGCGCAGGACTTCTATGCGCCGTATACCTTTTTTGCCCCGTATAACGGCGCCGATCCCGAACAGAACCCCGTCAACGATACGTCCGGCGTGTATCGGCAACGCCGCGGCGGAAGCTGGCTGGTGTACGAAAACAATTTTCCGCTAACCATTTACCGGACCAACACCAACTGGCCCTACACGAGTTACTGCGACTTGGGCTTCCGTATCGTCAAAATCCATTAAGGGGGGGCGGGAATGGCGCTTCGTTAAGGCTATTCCCGACAACCTCGGCTGGAGCCGGCGGTCCCCGCCGGTAGAAAAAACGGCCGAG
>SLMC01000211.1 GCA_007133745.1 Kiritimatiellia bacterium | reverse complement strand
GCGAGAGGGAAGAGTGCGATTAGGATCGGCGACGGTAACTCAATAAGGTAACCCCCGGCTCTGCCGAGGGACTCGCAGAGTTTGACAATTCCGGATATAGGCCCTTACGGGAACAAGTGAACATCGAACATTCAACATCGAATGAAGAGGAAGAAAGAAGATGAAAGGTCTGCGAAACCCCATTCTTCACGAGCATAAGATTCGCCAGAAAATAGCTGCGAAAAGCATGCCGTGCAGCAAGAAGTAGGGTTACACCCCATGGCGCCAACCGGGCGTCCGGTCTAGTCTGCCTTCAGATAGTTGATCCAGGTCGCAAGCGGGCCGGTCTCGGTTCGCCAAGGCATTCATCGTCAAGGCAAAGGCAGGCAAACATGTATCACGAGACACAACAGGGTCGGTTTACGGAGTGGCAGGTACGAACGTTTCTGAAACCAGTTCCGAGAGACGATCTGGTTTTAGGATGGCTGCGCACAAACGCGCGTGCGATGCCGATCCTGCAAAAACAGAGTTTTCATAAACCGCATCTTGAAGGGAAAGCGACGTAAGGTGAAAAACACTCTTTGCAAGCAAGACGCCCATGGTCTTGCGATAATTCATGCGATGAATGCCACCGGCCAACACAGGGTTATGCGTTTCCATCCCTGCAAGGAAAGCCGCTCGTTCGCGCCTTCAAACCCATGGTCGAACGTCGGAGCGAGAGAATGAAAGCCACAGTGAATCCGAACCTATGCACGGGGTGCGGCCTCTGCGAGATCATGTGCCCGGAGGTCTTCCGTATGAACGGCGGGCGGGAAGCCTTCGCGTTTGCCCATTCGGAAACCGTCGATGAAGAAGCCGATAACTTCTGCGTGGACGCACGGGACTGCTGCAATCCCAACGCCATTCGAATTGTTGAATAACTTTTAGGGTCTGTCCCTGAACGCCTGTAAAACGCAGACAGATTGAGCCGTACATGTTAGCGACTGTCTTCATAGTTGTCCCTCCTCGACCTGTCCCGCCCCGACGAGACGCATGGCGGCGTCGAATTCGGCGCGAGTGGCCTCCGACGCAAGCGCTCCTGCCGTCAATACCGCATGAACCGCGACAACCGCCGCCAACATCTTGCGCGTTCGCATGGGAAAATCTCCAATGTAGCTCCTGTTGCGGAAAGCCCGAATCTTGCAACACGCCTTACTGCGTTGACTACAAACGTTCGTAGTCAAGCCCGTAAGGGCTGTGCTTTCCGGCGGAACCATGTACAAACGGCCCTTTCCGCAACGCATACTATGTCAAGGGTAACCGAGCTTCGCTCGGCGACCTTACAGCAAAGAATGTTTGCCACAAAAATTCACAAAAAAACCAAGACCATGAATTGCCTTTTCTGTCTGCTTGCTTTTGCAACCAACTTGAAGACAACACCCTAAGCGAAAATACGGTTACAGGTTCCAAGAGGGGGGAACCTCAAACCCTTTTTGTGACTTCTCGTGACTTTTTGCGGCTATTCCTCTTCTCTTGATCCAGGGAAAAGCTTTCGTTTTTTCTGTTTTATTGCTTGACACCCTTTTCAACATTCAGGTTATAGGTTCTCTTACGTTACAGGCAGCAGCCCCGCTATGGTTCCTGCGCCTCACGACTGCCGTAGGCAGAGCGAATGGCATCCTCCAGTTGCATCACTTCCTTGTCCGACAGGACGTCGAAGTGACTGGCGCGCTTTCGCGCGGAAAGCCGACCGTTGTTCTGCAAGCACGCCCGGATGAAGAGATCGATCTTGCGGTCCGGCATATCGACGATCTCCTGGATGGCCTGCTTGGTCTGGTCGTAGTTCGCCAGGAATGCCAGTTCTTCCACAAGTTCGGTGTCGATGGTCTGCTCGACAAACCGGAACAGGGCTTCCGCTTGCGGCGTCATGTCGATGAACCTGTACCAGTCGGCCGTGTCGTTCTGCACGGTCATCCGGCCTTGCCCGTCCACAGAGTACTCCACGAGCGTCATCAGCGGGCGGGAGAACGATTCCAGCGATCCGTCGTAGTCGGCAAGATTCTTCAGCATGGCCGCAGACACAGGAAAGATCAGGCCTGCGGGGGTGAATTTGCGCCGGGCCAGGATGTTGTGGATCAAGAACCGGTGAATGCGGCCGTTACCATCCTCGAAGGGGTGCAGAAAGACAAACCCATACGCCACTGCGGCGGCATGGACCACGGCGGGCACGTCGCCTGTTTCCATCCGCTTGTGGGCTGCGATCAGTCCCTCCATCATTCCGACAAGATTTTCGGGTTTGGGGCAGACAAAATGAACCTTCTCCTTCTGCGGCCCGACGCTTTCTCCTACGTAGTTCTGATCGGTTCGATAGTCTGTGTCCTGGAAACGCAGATCGACGGTGCGGTTCTGCAAGCCGAGCAAACGGCCCTTGTCGCAAAAGTCTTCCTTTTCGGCCAGTTGAAGCAGCGCGATGAACCGCTCTGTCCGAGTCGAGTTGGGCTTGATATGCTCGATTTCGAAGGACGACTTCGTCTCCTTCGTGTAGAGGTAGCTCATGGCCCGCTTCAGCAGTTGGGGCGAATAGATCGATACGATCTTCCGGCATCGCGCTGGCAGGTCGACTTTCTCGAACCCGCGCAACGTATCGGTTCTTCGGATCGTCGGACAGAACCGAGCATCGCCCAGCAGATTGTCGTTGATTCGCTGGCGGCGGACCGAGCGGGGGCGGGCTGCCGTGTAGTATTGGACGGGCTCGATCAGGTCGATGTATCCGCCGGTCTTAAGGTCTTCCAAAGGGAGTAACGACCCGGTAAGCATCTCGTAGAGAAACCACAGTCGGCGGGAGTACTTGCCCCGCGGAGTGGAGCCAACATATTGCCGCATCTCCTCCATGGGCGCCGTCTTGAACACCCTGGCGAGTATGGCCAGGTTTGTTCCGTCGTACTTGAGTGCGAATTGCAGGTGGTCTCCGAGTGTATCCCCAGGCCAATATCTGGCCGGGTAGACTTCCTCTGTCATGCCTTCGTTCGTATCGATCAGATGTGTGTTTCCTGTGGCAACAAACGACTGATGCCAGTTTGGAATCACATCCAGGTGGAACTTGGCAATGAGCGCTCCGTATCCCGCCGGTCGCATCCCTGTGGCCTGAAAATCGTGCGCAGTCATGGTATCTCCGTGAAAAACGTGTATCTGGCGTGAATAATACGCCAAAACAGGGTGCAGTCAAGAAAAACGAGCTCGAAGGCGCTTGATTTTTTCTCCGGGTGAAAAATGCGCCCGAGGCAGGAAAAATGTGCCCGAAACTGTGTTCTTGATGCAAAGCGCGCCAGCCTGCCCGTCCAACCTCTCGAAACTTTTAGGTCCGCGGTAGGGACACCCGTCGCCGGGTGCCCCCCGCACAGATCCGTACTTGCGGAACTACCGCATATTATGTTGCGCGCAACATAACGCCATTCGAATTGTTGAAGGCTGACCTGCGCCGCCGGATAGGGCGGTTCACACGACAAGTGAATTCTGAAGCGCGATGTTTATCTTCTCGTGTTCCGGAAAACACCCTCTATCCCCAGCCGAGGTCAGGAAGTCGACCCTTGGACGATCTCTCCATCCAAGCCGACATCCGCCAGCGCATCCGGCGTTTCCGCGCGCCGCCGCGCGCGACGGCGAAAAAAACGCAGCATGGCATGCTCTAGCCTCATCGTCGGCGGAAGCGAACGCGCGATGGCGTCCAGTTTGGCCGAAACCGCCGCCGCCGGCTCCGTGCGCGGCGACGATTGCAGAAAGAAAAAGAAATCCAGGCAGCGGCTGCGATAGGCCTCCACGGCCGCAGGCAATTCGTCTTGCGCCATCTTCATAATGAGCGGGATCGGGAACATCGCCTTCAACGACGCGCGATAGTCTTGCACCGTGAGCGGCGGCGCCAGACGCGCCACTTCGGCCACGAAATGTTCCATGGCCCGTTCCGATTTCAACAGTCCGAAATCGAACATGTACACGCCACCATCCGGTTTCAGCAACGTCCGCGCGCGCCGAAAAACCTTACGCAGGCTTTCCTCGTCCGGCAAATGATGCAAAGACGAGGTCGTCACCACCAGATCGGCCACGCCACGGCCCAGCGACGGAATCTCCCGCATATCTTCGTGCAACACGCGGATATTGCCCAATCCCCGCCGCTTCGCCTCCTGCTCCAGATGACGCAGCATGGCCGACGACAAATCCACCCCGATAAATTCCGTGTCCGGATACAGCGTCGCCAGTTCCATCAGCAGGGCGCCCGGCCCGCAAGCCAAATCCACCACCGTATCGCCCGGCCGGATCAAGCGCGCCAGTTGACGCAAATGATGAAGCTGCAACGCCGATGTCGGCCCGCCCCATTCGTACGCCTTCACGTACGCCCGCACCTGATCCGGATCCGTCATCGCCTCGTCCGGCTCGTTAATCCGCCCGCGCGGCCGAATTGTCTTGTATTCGTTCCACAATATGCGCAGTATCGGCAGCATAACAAACCTCCTTGCTTTAACCTTATCCGAACACATATTCGCTTTTGCGTGTATCTTTCGGAATGCGTACCATGAAGAGCATGAAGAACATGAAGGGCTATCGCACACACTTGCCCTTCCGCGTCTCTTGTGCTTCGTAGCTTTAGCGAAGTAGCATCCGCGTTTTCCGTGGCAGAGTAAAAAATTGGGTTGCAGGCAAAGCCCGGCTTAACCCTTTTCACTAAGAGAATGAATTTATGGCTGCGAGCATGTCATGTTTTTTTAAAAAAAACATTTCGTTGCGCCTAAACGCCATACGCACAGTCATTAATAGTCAAGAAGCTAAACAAAACACTTGACCGGGGTCTATCGTCATGAACAGCAAATCCGGCCAAAAACCTATGGAAATTCCTGCTGATGAAATGGTTGCGGCGGTTGTCAAGCTGCAAACCATGATTCAGGCGCACGCCTATTCGATTCTTCGCGATTTTCATAGCGCCGAGGATGTCTATCAGGAGGTGGCCACCATCATCATGAAACGCTGGAACGACATCCCGCACGGACAGGAACTCATTTACTGGACGCGGGAAACCACCCGCCGCAAATCGTTGGAAGCGGTAAGAAAACGCAAGAAGGTCCCCATGCTGCTGGAAGAGGACGTCTTGATGGCCGTTGCCGAAGAATTTGAACAGGAGGATGCTGAAGACGATAATCGCCATGAGCTTATGGATATATTGAACCGATGCGTAAGCCAATTGCACGGCACGGCCAAGACCGTACTCGACGCGCGGTTCGGCGAAACCCCTACGCCTTCATGCGAGGAAATCGCCGAGCGCATGGGCCGTTCGGTCCAAGCCGTTTACGGCATTTTGAAACGCGCCCGCATCGCTCTGCTGAAATGCGCCAAACAGGAAGGCCTGGCAGGAGAAAGCATTGTTTAAAATTTTTTTGGGTGGGGACGCAGAGACGCCCAATTCCGCCAAGTTATTTCTGCGCGAACCCTAAGACAGCTATGAAAACGAAACCGGACATAGATATCATGATCGTGGGCTATTTCGCGGGCGATTTGTCCGAAGCCCAATTCGCCATCTTTCAGGATACCCTGAGATCGAGCGCCGCCGCCCGTCGCCGCTTGGCCGAGGTGGCCCGTCAGGATATTATGCTGCACCGCATCCTGGCCGGCCGACAGGCCGCCGAACCGCTAGACCGTTTCGGCGTGCACCCGTCGTCCAAGACCCGTGCACGAGGTAAAACACTGCGCTGGCTGCCGCCCCTGGCCGTCGCGGCCAGCCTCATGATCGCGGTCGGCCTGTTCCGCTTCTTCGGCGCAGACCGCGGCCCCGTGTACGCCGTCGGCCGCCTGACGCATTCGATCGGCCATCCTGTCTTTTCCGAAACCGAAACGGACGATGCGATCGTCACCTCCATTCAAACGCCGCCCGGATCTTTCTGCCGGTTCGATCAGCCGGACGGCAGCATCATGGCGCTGGACGAAAACTCGGAAATCGAATGGCGAATGGCCAAAGCCGACGGCAGCAAAACAGTCGACTTGACCCGCGGGCAAACCTATTTGGATATCGCCCGTCAGGAAAAAGACTTTCACATCCAATTGCCGCACAATATCCGTTCGCAAGTTGTAGGAACCCGCCTATGGGTTGGGCAGCACGGCATTCATGTTTTGGACGGCGCCATCGCACTGCAGCATAGCGCCCCCGATTTACTAAAAGGAACGCTCTCGGCGCTGGTCGGCCCGGGTCAAACCGTCACTGTTCCCCCGAACCGAACTCAGCTTTACATTCACCATGTTCCCGTCGAGCCGCAAAAACTGGCATGGACCCGGCAGGCGGGTATCGCCACCGACAAACTCCAAAACGACTTGGATGCCTTTATCCCTTGGGAACCCCGCTCGCAACTGGATCTTTCGCGTGCCTCTATCGCGCTGGGAGGAGCCTGGCGGCTGCAACGCGAGGGAAACGACATTCGGGCGCATTACACAAATGCCAATCAAAGCGGAGCCATTGTTTTCGGCGAACACAAGTGGCTGAAAGGAGAATTGACGTACAAGGTCAAACTGCCGGAAATCAAGGCAAAAGTTCGCGCCGAAGCGCCTTCGATCGGGGTAACCTTCGTTTATCCCTTTGGAGGCATCAATGTGAACAAGACGTATATTACCGGAGCGCGAGCCGGCGTCTATTGCGTGCGAGCCGTCTTTGAAATAGACATCCCGAACAACAGGATGATCCTGCACCGGATGGAAATCTGGCCGACCGGTCGCCGCAAAGAACTGCAGGTTGTCGACGAAAACGTTATATTGAATCTTTTAGCGAAGGATATTCCGCTTGAAGCCTGCGCGCCCGGCATCTATGTCAAAGGTGTTGATGCCGAGTTCTTCGATATCCGGCTTGAGAACGCCGTGGCCGCCCCGGCCGCTGACTATGCGATCGGCCGTCTGACACACAGGCTCGGACAGGTCCATATCGAAGACACTGCGCATGAGGACGGCACGATCTCGACGATCCGCACATCTGCCGGTTCCTTCGCGCGAATAGAACAGAAGGACGGCGCCATGATTGCGCTGGCGGAGAACGGCCAGCTCAAATGGCAGACCTCCTTGCAGACCGGCATCAAAACGCTGGGCGTCGCCGAAGGGCAAGCCGTGCTGGATGT
>SLMC01000398.1 GCA_007133745.1 Kiritimatiellia bacterium | reverse complement strand
GCCCCCGGCTCTGTTGCATAACCCTTTCAGGGTTGTCGTTCAATCACCTTTTTTGAATTTCGAACGCGACGCCTAACGGGACCCGGAGGGCGCAGCCCTTCGGGGTACCGTTCAGGCGTTTGCATTATTCCGTTTTCTGGAGGCAATCGCCGAATTGTTTTCGCAACCGTTCGCTCAAGCGGGTCGCGTAAGCGTATCCAAGTAAGGGTGGTGTTGAAGTGTGCGCTTAAGAAAGCGATCAAGTGTTCGGAGCGCCGAAGGCGCTCTTTTACACTTACCCGTACACTTGCTCGTACACTTCGTCCCCCACACTTACGGTCTTGGATACGCTTAATCGACCCGCTTCATCGATCTTCATCTTCCTCTGCGAACGCATGATTAAGGCGCTAATCCAGCACCTGCATGTCGCACAAGCGACGGTACATGCCATCCTGCGCATAGAGTTCCTCGTGCGTGCCGCGTTCCGCGATGCGGCCCTTGTCCAGCAGCAAAATCAGATCGGCATGCCGAACAGTGCTGAGCCGATGGGCGATGGCGAACACGGTGCGATCCTTCATAACGCGCGAAATCGCCTCTTGCACCATGCGCTCGGTGACGGTATCCAGCGCGCTGGTCGCCTCGTCGAGGATCAGAACGGGCGGATTGCGCAAAATGGCGCGCGCGATCGCGATCCTCTGCCGCTCGCCCCCGCTTAGCACAAACCCCTTGTCGCCCGCAATCCGCCCGTAGCCTTCGTGGTCGGCCATAATAAACTCGTGCGCATTGGCCTTGCGTGCCGCCTCGACAATGGCCTCCATGGAGGCGTCCGGCATGCCATAGGCGATATTGCGGGCGATCGTATCGTTGAACAACACGGTTTCCTGCGTCACCATGCCCATCAGTTTCCGAAGCGAACCCGTTTGAATGTCCCTTAAGTCCGCGCCGTCCAACGTGATGCGCCCGGAGGTCGGGTCGTAGAAACGCGCCAGCAAATTGGCCAGCGTGGTCTTGCCCGAGCCCGTCTCGCCGACCACGGCGACCACCGCGCCTTTGGGAATGGCGAAATCGATATCCCGAACAGTCGGCTCGCCGCGGTCGCCATAACGGAATCCGACCGATTCGAAAACAATTTGATCACTGAATCCGGTGACAGGCCGCGCCGCAGGCGATTCGCGCAGAACGGTATCTTCGTCGAGCAACTGAAAGATGCGGTCCAGCGCCGCGCCGCCCCGCTGCAGGTTGGCGTTGATACGCGCCAGTTGCTTCAGAGGCTTGTACACCACGATCGCGGCCAGGCCGATAGGCAGAATTTCGGAAAAAACCACACGGTTCGCATAGCAAACCACGACAAAAACCATGGCGAAGATCAGGCCCACCCCTTCCATGAGCGGGGTCATCAGCAACTCGGCCTTGAACCCGCGCACGACATTGCGGAAATGGGCCTTGTTCATTTGGGAAAAGCGGCGCGACTCCTCCGCCTCCATGTTGAACGCCTTGACCACGCGGATTCCGGTGAAATTCTCGTGCATGCGCGTAACGAGCACCGAAACCTTGTCCAGCGCCTGGCGCATATAGTGTCGAACACGCCGACCTAGAACAACGATCGGCACAATGCACAGGGGAAAGACCAGCAAGGTCGCCAGCACCAGGCCCAGAATATCCTTCTGGATGGAAAAGTAAACGACAAACGCCAGCGCCGCCAGAATTTCGACGGGCGCCCGAGCCATATCGGAGATCGTCGAGGCCACCACCGTCTCGACCACCGCCGTTTCGTTCGTGCAGCGGCTAATCAGGCCGCCGACATCGGAACGCCCGAAAAACACCAAAGACTGCCGCTGCATGTTGTCGAACAAGTCGTCGCGCAAATCCCGTACGACGCGGGCGGCCACCCAGCGCATATAGTAGTGATTGGCGTAGATCGCCGCCGCGCGAACCAGCACGGCCACAGGCAGGAAAATCAGCGTCAAAGCCAGAAACAGCGGCGTCATGCTTCCGTCATCGCGTTCCGTTTCAATGCCGAACCGGTCGGCCCACTTGTGGAATCCGCCGAGTTCATTTTCCGAAGCGGCCGCCTCGTCCGCCGCCTCGGCGGACACCGTCGTCGGCGGCTTGCCTTCGAATATCCTGAAGACGTCTTCCGACATGACCAGCAGCGAAAAAAGCGATCCGCCCGCCAGAAAGCCGGCTGCCACACCGATAATCAGACGCGTCCTGTAGCGCCCGGCATAGCGCAACGCCCGGGCATAGGACGACAAGGCCTTCTTTTTGGGAATGTCGTCTTTCATTTCCCCTGAGCTTCCAGATAACGTTGCGCTTCGAGCGCGGCCATACAGCCGGTTCCCGCCGCCGTGACCGCCTGGCGATAGACATGATCCTGCACGTCGCCCGCGGCAAAGACGCCTTCGACCGATGTGCGGGTGTGGCGAGCGACAATGAAGCCTTTCGCGTCAACCTCGAGCGCAGCCTTGAAGGGCGCGGAGTTGGGCGTGTGACCGATAGCCATGAATACGCCGGTCAGCGGTCGATCGAATGTCTCGCCCGAGCGCACGTTCCGCAACCGCAGTCCGGTCACTTCGTTTTTCGCGACATCCAAGACCTCGTCCACCACCGTATCCCACAAAACCTCGATTTTCGGATTGGCCAGAACACGCTCGGCCATAATGCGCGACGCGCGAAACGCGTCGCGACGATGAATCACCGTCACCCGGGCCGCAATGCGCGACAGGAACAACGCGTCCTCCATGGCCGTATCCCCGCCGCCAATGACGGCAACCGACTGATTGCGATAAAACGCGCCATCGCAGGTGGCGCACCCGGACACGCCGCGGCCAATCAGCTTTTGCAAAGATTCTAGCGGCAAGTAGTTCGCCGTTGCGCCGGTGGCGACAATGCACGTCTCCGTCTCCAGCCGAGTCTTGTCCGAAAGCGTCAAAACCAGGGGGCGCGCCGAAAAGTCGCATCCGATCACGTCGCCCGCCAGCGGCCGGGCGCCGAACCGAACCGCCTGCGCCTTCATTTTCTCGACCAAAGCCGTCCCGTCGATCGCCTCGGGGAAACCCGGATAGTTTTCGACTTCCGTCGTCGTGGTCAACTGTCCGCCCGGCTGCAATCCCTCGACCACCAGCGGATCGAGTCCCGCGCGCGCCGCATACACCGCCGCCGTCCAGCCGGCCGGCCCGGCCCCGACAATAATGACCTTATCCATGCGAACACCTCCGTACAAGACCATGAATTGCCTTTTCCTATTAATCTTTTGCCCTAATCTTTCGCCTTAATCTTCCCTTGCCCACTTCATTGCGGGACGCCTGCACCACTACTTTGGGCAAATCCAACCGGGTTTTGCGGCAATACAGGCTCCATGAGGGGGGAACCTCAAACCCTTTTTGTGACTTCTCGTGACTTTTTGTGGCTATTCCTCTTCTCTTGATCCAGGAAAAAGTTTTTACTTTTTACGTTTCACCTTCCACGTTCCACGTCCCACGATTTACGCGGTCCCTTCCTGCCCGGCCGACGGGGCCGGCGGGGTCGGCATGCGGCCGTCGAGCATGTTCGAGACCAGTTCGCGGGTGTCTTTCGGGAAATCGGAGCGCAGCATCCACTTCGCGAAGCCGGCATCGCGCTCGACAATGTCGCGCAAACGCTCGCCTTTGCGCTTGCCGAAATTCAGAACCACTTCGCCGTCCTGCCATTTCAGCTTGCCGGTCCGATCCGCCCAGCTCGGATCGCGCGGATTGCAATACAGATCCAAGGCGCCCACGTCGTCGGGCAAATCCCCGTATCGCTTGTACTGGCCCTGCAGCACGCGGATGGTCGCCCAGACATCGGCTTCGGCGCTATGGGCGTCCAAATGCATTTCCTGGCAGTAAAATGCCAGCGCAGCCGCCAGATCGCGCGGTTCGCGCCGATGGAAAATGCGCTGGACATCCACAACCGGCCGCGTGGCCAGATCGGTCTCGATGCCGACACGGGTCAACTCCTCGACCAGCATGGGCACATCGAACCGCACAACATTGTACCCGGCCAGATCGCAGCCTTCGAACACCTTCACCACCTCGGGCGCCACCTCGCGGAAGGAAGGGCAATCCTTGACATCGTCGTCGGAAATACCATGGATCGCCGTGGTTTCCGGCGGGATCGGCCGACCCGGGTTCACGCGAACAGAATAGCTTTCATGCGTATGATCCGGCATGATTTTCACGACGGCCAGGTCGATAATGCGATCGGCGCGCGGACTGATCCCCGTCGTCTCCAGATCGAAAAACGCCAAAGGCCGAGCCAGTGTCAGCCCTTCCAGAGCGCCCTTGTCCCCGCTTCGCCCGGCGTGGCTCCGCGCCTTATTGTCTGCTACAGTAGTCTTGTCAGCCATTTTGCTTATGCCTCCTCCTGTCCCATGGAATACGCCCGCTGTCATCCCATGGAATAATGGAACGGGGGAATGTTGGAACAATGACAGCAAGCGGAAACAGCGATTGCCTCTCTCGGAAATTATGCAACGCACTGTGTGAAAGTCCGAGGCAAGACAAAGGGCGATCATTGGCTTTCAAGGGCTTCCAACATTCCAATCTTCCACTATTCCATGATTCCAGACGTTATGGGATGATGCTGGAATACACCCACTAATAACCGGAACGGCGCCCCGTGTCGAGCACGAAAAAAACCTGAAACTTTCGCGTTGACTTTTTGCGGCTGGGTGTCAAGTATACGAAGCATATGGAGTTGACAGAAAGCCTGCAAAACAAGGAGCATATCGTGTCTCAGCATCGCAGTTTCAAATCCGCCAGCAAAATTCTGGTCAAACGCAACGTTCTGAAACGTTACGAGCGGGTCGATCTGTTGCGGTCCCGCGGCCAATGGAAAGAAGGCGACCGCGGCCAGGGCCTGCCGAAAACAAAGCCGGAATAAGATGAAAGACGTATTTTCATGGCAAGCGGCGGCCGCGCTGCTTCTCGTGTTCACTCACGGCCTTGCGCAGGAAGTGGAGGTCACGGGCGAACGGGTCAACCTGCGGGCCGCGCCCGACCCGAAATCGGAAATCGTGGGTCAGGCCGCGAAGGGCGACCGACTTGTCGGCGGGGAAGAGTCGGAGCCCGGCTGGTTGCGTGTGGCGATGCCCGCCGCCTTGAGCGCCTGGGTATACGAGCCCCTGGCCAAGGAAGGCGTTGTGCAGGTTTCAAAACTGCAAGTCCGTTCCGGGCCCGGCATCAACTATCGCATATTGGGTGTTGTCGAAAAAGACCAACGCCTCGAGATCCGCAACCGGAAACTCGACTGGCTCGAAATAGCGCCGCCCCCGCAATGCCATGTATGGATCAGTTCGGCCTACGCGCAGCCTGTCGAAGTTCGGCCGGCCGAAACGGCGAACGCCATCGCCCCGGAAGCGAAGCCGACGACGGAACCCGCCCCGCCCGTGGCTGTCGCCGTGCCAGAACCGGAAACACGCGCGGGAAGAGACAAACCGCCGGTTCGACGCGCAACAGACGCAGCGCCCGTCGCTCGACCGCCATCGGCAAGAAAACCGCCCATGCCGGCGCGCGATGCGGATCGACCCCGTCCGGCGGCCGCGGAAAAGGACGCCGATGGAAGCGCCAGCATTCCCGGCGGACTGCGCCCCGCACCCGGCATGCCGCAAGGAAAAGAAGCGGTCTATTCGGGACGCCTGCACAAGGCCGGACTGCTCTGGACCCGCCCGACCCGCTATCGGCTCGTCGGGCAGGACGACAAAGGGCGTGCCGTCACCGTATGCTATATTTTGGACGCGGGCGCCAATCTCGACGCATTGCTGGGTCGGGACATCGTCGCGACCGGCGTCGAATACTGGGTACAGGGATACCGGGTTTCAACGCTGGTAGCCAGCAAAATTGTACTGAAGGAGCCATGATCGTGCCGATACCCTGCGAGAAAAACCGCCTGCTGATCGTTGACGACGAAGTCTCCATTGTACGCCTGTTCAAGATCATCCTTTCCTCCGCGCTGCCCGACACAACGATAGACACCGCCCATAACGGACAGGAGGCGGTCGAAAACTTCGAAAAGCAACGGCCCGGAACGCTGCTGATGGATCTTCACATGCCGGTCATGGACGGAAGGCAGGCGTTCCAAAAAATTCAGGTCCTTTGCCAAAGCAACGATTGGGCTATGCCGTCGGTCATCTTTTGCACCGGATACGCTCCGCCCGACTGGGTGCGAGCAGCCATGGTCGCCAACACGAACCATCGACTGCTGCCCAAGCCCGTGACCAGCCTCGTCCTGATCGACACTGTCAAGAGCCGCCTGCAACAATGAGAAATTTCGCATCCATCCCGGCCATGCGCAGGCAAGCGCAGGCCTGGCGTACCGAAGGCCTGACCATCGCGCTTGTCCCCACCATGGGGGCGTTGCACGAAGGACATGCCGCCCTGATCCGCACAGCTCGGCGCCAAGCCGACAAAGTCGTTGCGAGCATTTTTGTCAACCCCATCCAATTCGGCCCGGACGAAGATTTCGTCCGGTATCCGCGCGACATGAAAACAGACCGGCATCTATGCCGGGCATGGGGTGTCGATGCGGTCTTCGCGCCTGCGGCCAGAGCCATGTACGCGAACGACCACAGTGTTTTCGTTGAGGAAACAGCGCTTCGCCGGACGCTATGCGGCCGAACGCGGCCCGGCCATTTTCGAGGCGTCGCCACGGTTGTGCTCAAGCTGTTCAACATTGTCGCGCCGCATACGGCCGTCTTCGGACAAAAGGATTTTCAGCAGGTCGCGGTCGTTCAACGGCTGGTCCGGGACTTGAACGTGCCAGTCGCCATTGTCGCCGTCCCGACCGTTCGCGAAAAGGACGGCCTTGCCATCAGTTCGAGGAATGCGCGCCTGACATCCGAACAGCGCCGCATCGCGCCATGCCTTTGGGCAGCGCTTCAAGCCGCCCGCCGCCTGTGCCGGGCCAAGCCCCGGTCGTCGGCCGCTGTCGGGAAAACCATACGCAAGATCATCCGAGCACAGGGCGCATACAGCGCCGTCGAATACATTGAAACCGTCTGTCCACGCACCTTGCACCCCGTCCAAACCGTCAAGCAGGGAACCCTGATCGCGCTTGCCGTCCAAATCGGCGACGTCCGGCTCATCGACAATCTCGTCGTGTAGGGCCGCTTCGCCCCTACGCCTGT
>SLMC01000270.1 GCA_007133745.1 Kiritimatiellia bacterium | reverse complement strand
TATTGACGCAGCCGAACGCGGCAAAGCTCTGTCCGACAGTCCCGCGCAAACGCAAAGCGATCGTGCCGTCCGGCAGCCCGACGCTCCCGTAGCGGCGCGCGACTTCGCCCGACAGCATGGTTCCGACCGCGCGATCCGTATTGCGCACGGCGAATTCGAGGTCCACGCGTTCCCCTCGCGCCAAGGCGGGGCGGCACGCTTCGATGATTATTCGATCCAGCGTTTGTTCCAGGTTATGGTCCTGGGCTCGCATGCGGCGGGGTGCGTCGGTCGATTCGTCCGGACAATATAAAATTCCGGACAAATCCAGGCCCTTCGCCTTGCGAGGGACAGCCGTATCGTCCTGTTCCAGCAGGTCGGCACGCCCGATAAGATCGTCCAGCGCGCGGAACCCGAGTTGAGCCATGAGGCCTCGCAATTCCTCGGCAACCATCGTGAAATAGTTCTGAATGTATTCCGGCTTGCCGGCGAACCGGCGGCGCAGATCCGGATCCTGAGTCGCCACACCGACCGGACAGGTATTGGCGTGGCATTTGCGCATCATGACGCATCCCAGCACGACAAGCGGGGCCGTGGCGAAACCGAACTCCTCCGCACCCAGCAACGCCGCCACCAGCACATCGCGTCCCGTACGAAGCCGACCGTCCGCCTGGAGCCGCACCCGGCTGCGCAACCCGTTAAGTCTCAAGGTCTGCTGCGCTTCCGCAAGGCCCAGCTCCCAGGGCAACCCCGCATGCATAATGGAGGACAGCGGCGATGCGCCCGTCCCGCCGTCGCCGCCGCTGATCAAAATCGTATCGGCACGGCCTTTCGCCACGCCTGCGGCCACCGTGCCGACACCGCATTCGGAAACCAGCTTCACGGCCACGCGGGCCTGCGGATTGGCGCACTTAAGGTCGTAGATGAGCTGGGCGATATCCTCGATCGAATAAATATCGTGATGGGGCGGCGGCGAAATGAGCGTAACGCCCGGCGTGGAATGCCGTACGGCCGCGATCGCCGCGTCGACCTTGTGACCCGGCAAATGCCCGCCCTCGCCCGGCTTGGCGCCCTGCGCGATTTTGATTTGCAATTCCCGAGCGTTGACCAGATAGTCGATCGTTACGCCGAACCGTCCGCTGGCAATCTGCTTGACCGCGCTGCAGACGTTGTCGCCGTTCGGCAAAGGCGCAAATCGATCCTCCTCCTCGCCCCCTTCGCCGCTGTTGCTCATGCCGCCCAGCCGATTCATGGCCATGGCCAGCGCGCGATGCGCCTCGCGGCTGATGGAGCCGAAAGACATCGCGCCTGTAGCGAAGCGCTTGACAATATCCGCAGCCGGTTCCACCGACTCGATCGGCACCGGCTCGCCGACTTGCCGGAAGCGAAACAGGGCCCGCACCGTATTCAACTGTCGGTCCCGGTTATGGATTTCCGCTGAAAACGCATCGAAAAGATCGCGCCGGTTCTCGCGCGTCGCGCGCTGCAGCAACGTCACGCTTCGCGGCGTCCACTGATGCCTTTCGCCATCCCGACGGAACCGGTACACGCCGCCGGACGGCAAGCAGGCGGGCGCGTCCGGTTCAGGCCGCCAGGCCGCCTTGTGGCGGGCATTGGCTTCGGCGGCGATTTCATCCAGACCCAGTCCCCCGATACGGCTGGGCGTTCCTTCGAAATAGCGGTCGGTCACCGCCCGGTTCAAACCGACCGCCTCGAAAATCCGTGCGCTGCGATAGCTGCGCAAGGTCGAGATGCCCATCTTCGACATGATCTTTAGCAGCCCGCCGCACAGCGCCTTGACATAGTTCTCGACGGCTTCAACCGCAAGCGTCTGACGCTCCAACCGATCGTCGTTCGCCATAGACAACACCGTCTCGAACGCCAAGCGGGGATTGAGAGCCGAGGCGCCGTAGCCCAGCAACAAAGCCATGTGCATGGTTTCGCGCGCTTCGCCTGTTTCGGCCACAATGCCGACGCGCGTGCGCAAGCCCTCGCGAATCAGCCGCCGATGCACCGCCGCCACAGCCAGCAGCATCGGAATCGGCGCGCGCGTCTCGCTCGCATCGATATCCGACAATATCAGTATGCGCGTACCGTCGCGAACCGACGCGGCGGCACGATCGCACAGCGTCTCGACGGCGGCTTCCAGCGCTGCGCCGTCGCCGCCCGCCTCGAAATCGGCGCTGAATCGTCGGCTCTGGAAATCAGGGTCGGGCAGTTGTCGGATGCGATCGAGATCCTCGTTGGAAAGAATCGGATGCGGCATCTTGATCAGCCGGGCATGGCCCGGCCGTTCCGTCAGAATGGAATCGGTATTGCCAATGCCCGTCATCAGCGACATGACCAGATCCTCGCGAATGGGATCGATGGCCGGATTGGTCACCTGGGCGAACATCTGCTTGAAACAGGCGTAAAGCAATTGCGGCCGATCGGACAGAACCGCCAGCGGCACATCGGCGCCCATGGAGCCTTTGGGTTCCTGTCCCGAAACCGCCATCGCGTTGAGCAAAATGTTCTCGTCCTCGCGAGTGTATCCGAAAAGCCGCTGCCGCTTGCGCAACGTGGCCGCATCGCCTTGCGGCGACGAGCAGGCGTTGAAAAGCCCGCGAATGTCGATCCGATTCTCCTGCACCCAGCGACGATAGGGGCGCCGCCGCGCCAGCGCCATCTTGATCTCGCAGTCTTTCCGCAATCGGCGCCCGCGCGTGTCGGCCAGGATGATCTGACCGGGCCGCAACGCGCCTTTCTCGCGCACCTGCTCCGGCGAAATGTCCAGCACCCCCGCTTCCGACGCGAAAATCATCAGGCCATCCTTCGTTACCACGTAACGCGCCGGCCGCAAACCGTTGCGGTCGAGCAGACCGCCGACATAGCGGCCATCGGAAAACGCTACCGCCGCCGGCCCGTCCCAGGGTTCCATGAATCCCGCATGATACTCGAAGAAACCGCGCAGATCCGGACCCATCGGATACTTGGGTCCCCACCCCTGCGGAATGGTCATGACGGCCGCGTGATGCATGTCGCGCCCCGCCGCCGCAAGCAGCTCGATCATATTGTCGAGCGCCGCCGAGTCGCTGCCATCCGGCTCGATAATCGGAAAGAGCCTGGCGATATCGGCGCCGAAAACATCCGACTCCAAGTTCGGCTCGCGCGCCTCCATGTTGAAGCGATTGCCTTTCAGCGTATTGATTTCGCCGTTATGCGCCAAGCAGCGAAAAGGCTGCGCCAGGGACCAGGAAGGGAACGTATTGGTGCTGTAGCGCTGATGCACGACCGCCAGCGCGCTTTCAACCCGTTCGTCACGCAAATCGGCGTAAAACGCAGGTACCTGTGTGGCCTGCATCAGACCTTTGTAAACAAGGGTACGGCAGGAAAGACTGGCGATATAGAATTCCGTTACCGGCTCCGCATCTTGCCGAGCCAGCCGCTGCCAGATTTTTCGCATCAGATAGAGCTTCAACTCGAGCTGCGTTTCGTTCAGACCGGATGCCGTGACAAAACACTGCCGTATCGAAGGCATGTCCCGGCGCGCCTTGTCGCCCAGGACGCCGGGATCGACCGGAACCTCGCGCCAGCCCGCGAGTGTCAGCCCCGCCTCCCGAGCCGCCTGCCGTCCCATATCCATGCACTGGCGACAGGCCGCGTCCTGCGTCGGCAGAAAACACATGCCCGCCCCGAACGGGTCCCCGTCCGGCAAACGGATGTTCAGACGAACGCACTCGCTCCTCAAAAAACGGTCCGGAATCTGAAACAACAGCCCCGCGCCGTCGCCCGTGCCCGCATCCGCTCCGGTTGCGCCCCGATGCAGGAGATTCACCAGAATCTCGATGCCCTTTTCGATGACGGCATGCGTTTTGAGGCCGTTTAAATCGGCCAGAAAACCCACGCCGCAAGCATCATGCTCGTTGCGCGGATCGTATAGCCCCTGTTGTTGCGGGAAAGACATCATTGTCCTATAGGATAAAGAGCATTTCCGCGTAGGACGGCAAAGGCCAAAGGTTGTCAGGAACCAGGCTTTCCAGCGTATCGACGGCTTCGCGCATGGTCGCCATCGCCTTCAGCTTGCCGGGACCATCGGACTCCAAGCTGGTCTCGAGCGACCGGATGCTCTCCAGCAACGCGTCCAAGCCGCCGCCAAGCTCCTCCAGTAAAGCCCGAGTCGTCGCGGCGGACACCTGGCAACGTTCAAGATTTACCACCGTCTCTGCCAACAGACTCTGGTACTCCAACGCCGCAGGCAGAATCATGGTCCGTCCCATCTCAAGCGCGCAATGCGCTTCGATAGCCACCTGCTTCTCGTATTGCTCCAGATAGACTTCATAGCGCGAGGCCAGCTCCTGTTCGCTGAGCACGCCGTATTTCGAGAAGAGATCGCGTGCTTTCGGCGCCTGAAGCGTCTTGAGCGCATCGGGCGTCGTGCGCAGATTCGGCAGGCCGCGGCGCTCGGCCTCGGTCTTCCATTCGTCCGTATAATTGTCGCCATTAAACAGAATGCGTTTGTGCCGCTTGACCACATCACGCAACACCTGCGGCAGCACGTCGTTCAATTCCCTGCCGGCTGCGATTTCGGACTCCACCCGCGCGCATATTTGATCCAAAGCCTCGGCGACAATGGTGTTCATCACCACGTTGGGGCCGGCGCAGCTCTGATTGGATCCGACCGCCCGAAACTCGATTTTGTCGCCAGTGAAGGCCAAAGGCGAAGTCCGGTTGCGGTCCGTCTCGTGCCGCGGCAGCGCCGGCAAGGACGATACGCCCAGCGCAATGGTGCGACTGGCTCGTCCATTGCCCTTTTCGCCATGCTCGATCTGCTTGAGAATTTCGGTAAGCTGCTCGCCCAGATAGATGGAGACAATCGCCGGCGGGGCTTCATTGGCCCCTAGCCGATGGTCGTTGCCAGCCGAAGCGACAGAGGCCCGCAAAATGTCCGCATGCGTATCGACCGCCTGGATCAGCGCGCAGATCATCGTCAGAAATTTGGCATTCTCGTGAGGGCTGTCGCCCGGAGACAGCCAGTTCTTTCCGTCCGGTCCGCAAACCGACCAGTTGTTATGCTTGCCGGAACCGTTAACGCCCGCGAACGGTTTTTCGTGCAACAAACAAACAAAGCCATGCCGTTCCGCCACATGCGGCAACAGTTCCATGACCAGCATATTATGGTCTACGGCCAGATTAAGCGCTTCGTACACCGGCGCCAACTCGAACTGGCCCGGACTCACCTCGTTGTGCCGAGTTTTGGCCGGTACGCCCAACCGCCAAAGCTGACGGTCCAAATCCGTCATGAACGCCATCACCCGCGGCTTGATCGCCCCGAAATAATGGTCTTCCATCTGCTGATGCTTGGCCGGGGAACGCCCGAACAGCGTGCGGCCCGTCTGCAATACGTCGAGCCGCGCCTCGACAAAACGCTTGTCCACCAGAAAATACTCCTGCTCAGCGCCCATGGTGGCGTGCGCCATCCGATCCTGAGATTCGATTCCGAAAAGACGGCCCAAACGGTGCACTTGCTTCGAGAGCACATCCATCGAACGCATCAGCGGCGTTTTCTTGTCGAGCGCCTCCCCGTTATATCCGCAAAACACCGTCGGGATGCACAGGACCGCGCCGTTATCGCATTCCTTGATAAACGCCGGACTGGTCGGATCCCAAGCCGTATAGCCGCGCGCCTCGAAGGTCACGCGCAAACCGCCCGACGGAAAACTCGAGGCGTCCGGTTCGCCCTGAATCAGTTCCTTGCCCGAAAACTGCATCAGCGCGCCGCCTTCACGGTCCGGGACCAAAAACGACTCGTGCTTCTCGGCTGTGGCGCCGGTCAACGGAAGAAACCAGTGCGTGAAATGCGTGGCGCCCTTCTCCAACGCCCATGTCTTCATCGCCTCGGCTACTTCGTCGGCGATCCCCGCATCCAGCGTTTGACTGGCCGTAATCGTCGAAACCAGCGAGTCATAAGTCGTCTCCGAAAGATAGTTTCGCATGGTCTTAATGCTGAAAACGTTTTCACCAAACGACTTGGCCGCGTCACACAATATCTTTTCCGTCATGCTTCTCTCCTTATACTGATCTTTATTACAGGCTCAAAGCATTGTCGCTTGCGCCGTAGGACCGACTTTCAGTCGGTCTCATGACGGGCGGACTGAAAGTCCGCCCTACGTTTTCTCCCTGTCAAGAGCCGAGCCGCTCCACGAATGCACGAACATACGAACAAACATTCCGCTTTCCACGCACTTCCCCTACCTCAACACTTCGAAAATCTGGGGCGGGACGCGCTTGTGATGCGAGCGCGATTTCATTTCGCCGACTTTATGGACCTGGCGCGGGTCCAGGCTCCCCACCTTGCCCGCTTCCAGCGCGCGGAATACACTGTCCAAAACTTCGTAAGACATTCCCATCTCGCCCTCGTCCGTCTGACCGGCCCATAGCCCGGCGCTCGGCGGCTTAGTCACAATGGGTTCGGGAACACCAAGCTCCCGAGCCAGCGGCACCACCTCCGTCTTGTACAAGCCGGCCAGCGGAAGCAAGTCCGCCCCGCCGTCGCCATGCTTCGTAAAATAACCGGCAAGCCATTCGCTTCGGTTGCCCGTGCCAATCACCATGCTCGATCGCATGTTCGCCCAATAATAAAGAACCGCCATTCTCAATCTCGGCTTCAAGTTCGAAACCGTCTCGCGAGCCGCATCAGGTAGCGCTTCGGTTAAAGCGTGAAAAGTCTTGTCCAGCCGAACCGTAACCACATCCAACTCGAACGCCTCGGCGACAAGACGGGCGTCTTGCTCGTCGGATTCCTCGGAGCCGCACGGCATGATCACACCCAGAGCCTCCGAACCCAAAGCCCTTTTGCATAACGCCGCCACCACAGCCGAGTCCACACCCCCGCTCAACCCGAAAACAGCGCCCTTCAAACCCGCATGACTGACCGATGCGGCAATCCATTCCACCAACCGATCCGATAAAGCTCTCAAGAACAACCTCCTGCGCATTCACGCTTTCGACCGGCAAAAAAACATTTGCCAGCCCCGTTAACTAGACCCCATCCGAAAAGGTGTTCCCAAACAGACCGTTGCCATGCCGCAGGTTTTCTTATCCGTACTCGTACACATACTCGTACACCCCTATCTCTTATCCCCTCTTTCTCGTCCGGATTACG
>SLMC01000432.1 GCA_007133745.1 Kiritimatiellia bacterium | reverse complement strand
GAACCAAGCCATTCCCCGTTTTTTTTATTTTTTTTCTTGGAAACGCAAAGATACTGTGCTTGAATGGTTTTCAATTGGAGGTAAACAGCTTTTTCGCACCGGACGCGGATGGAATACGGGTTGGTTTATCCGAATGGCGGCGCGTTGCTTTCAGAGAGCAAGGCGGCTGAGGACTTTTCGCATTCTACGAGGTGCGAGGCGGGGGGTATCATGGGGTTGGCCAGCATAGCGTGCGTGTCTCTAGCCGCCGTGGCGCTTTATGTCGGAATGAGCTATCTGACAAGCTATTTCCTCTCCAAGGACCGTCCTTCGCAGGATCTGACGTTTTCCCTGATGTGTTTCGCCGCCATGTTTTACGACTTGGCCTGCGCAGGCGTGTACGCATCGGAAACGCCCGATGCGGCGGTTCTTTGGCAAAGCCATCAGATTGTGGCGCTGTCGGCGCTGGGCATTTTCTTCCTGTGGTTCGTTTCCGAGTTCACCCGGCGGCAATCCCGTTGGGGGGACGCGGTGTTTTCAGGCTTGTTTCTGATCGGCATTGTGTTGGCGTTGATCAATCCGCAAGGATGGATGTGGACCGATACCCCGATCATACGTTCGGTATCGTTCTTCGGTCGCGAGATTATTTATCGGGAAATGAAGCCGGGCGTGGCCCGAGAGATTCAGAGCGGAGTCATGGTGCTGGCTCTGATTTACATTGCGCATGCGCTGCTTGCGCATTGGCGGGCGGGTCATCGCGAAAAAACGCGCCCGGTTCTGATCGGCTTTAGCGGTTTGGCCCTTGGGCTGATGAACGACGCGGCCATATCGCACGGGCTGTATAATTTTATTTATACGATCGAATACGCATATATGTTTTTGATCGTATGTATGGCGTATTCGTTGCATCGTACGCAAGTGCGCACGGACGAGTCCCTGAAAAAGAGCGAGGAACGCTACCGGTCGTTTTTGGACGATTTCCAGGGGATCGCCTTTCGGGCCACAACGGATTACCGACCCTTTTTCTTTCATGGCGCGGTGACGCGGATTACCGGGTATACCGAGGAGGACTTTCTGGCAGGAACGCCCGCCTGGCGCGACTTGATTCTTCCGGAAGACCGGGCTCGCATTTTGGATTCGACCGAAGCGCTCGCCGTTGCGCCGAGCTGTTCGATTGAGCGCGAATATCGTATCCGATGCAAGAACGGTAGCGAGCGCTGGATTCAGGAACTGGTGCACACCGTTCCGCAGACCAAATCCAAGGTGGCTAGGATTCAGGGCGCGTTTTACGAAATTACGGACCG
Organism: Kiritimatiellia bacterium; assembly: GCA_007133745.1. Classification (GTDB taxonomy): domain Bacteria; phylum Verrucomicrobiota; class Kiritimatiellia; order UBA8416; family SLMC01; genus SLMC01. The sequence goes on along the minus strand of SLMC01000432.1, from coordinate 5,840 downwards.
GAAAAAGGCGGAGGACGATCTCAAGCGGCTGGCGGCGGCCGTGAATGCCGCTGCCGAATCCATTATTGTCACGGATGCTGACCACCGCATTCTTTACGTGAATCCCGCGTTCGAGGCTTTGTCGGGGTATCGGCGCGACGAGATGATCGGTAAAACGCCCGCGCTCCTGAAAAGCGGCAAGCACAAAGCGGAATTCTACCGCGAGCTGCATGAAACGCTGGCGGCAGGCAAAGTGTGGCGGGGTCGGTTCATCAACCGGATGAAGGATGGCAGTCTGTACGAAGAGGAGGCTGTGATTTCTCCCGTGCGCGACGATGCGGGTGCCATTGTCAACTATGTTGCGGTCAAGCGAGACGTTACGCACGAGACGCTTTTGGAAAGCGAGCTGAGGCAATCGCAAAAAATGGACGCCATCGGCAAGCTGGCGGGCCGCGTGGCGCACGATTTCACGAATATCCTGGTAATTATCCAGGGTAATGTCGGACTGATACAGGATAAAATTCCGCGGAATCCGGAGATCGACGAGTGTCTGGAAAGCATTGTCGAGGCGTCCAACAGAGCGTGCCAGCTCACCAGCCAGTTGCTGGCGTTTTCGCATCGGCAGGCCCTGAATTTGCGTTCAATGGATTTGAGCAAGGCCGTGCGCGGCGGCGCGGATGAAATGCTGCGCCGCGCGGTGAACGAGAACATTCGTGTGAGCACGCATGTGTGCAAGGACGCCTGCACGATCAAGGGCGATCCGGATCATATCGAACAGATCATCGTTCATCTTTCGGTCAACGCCTGCGACGCCATGCCCTCGGGCGGCGTACTGACCATCGAGACGATGCGCATGTTTCTGGCGCCGGAGGAGGTGGCGCAAACATGCCAGGGAACGAAGCAGGAAGGCCAAGATCACGTGTCCGGCAGTTTTGCCGTCCTGTGGGTGAGCGACAGCGGCTGCGGCATTCCCGAAGATGTACGGAGGCATATTTTCGAGCCGTTTTACACGACCAAAGGCGGAGCCGGGGTGAGTTCGGGACTGGGGCTGTCCACGGTGTACGGCATTGTCGAGCAGCATCACGGGTTCATTACCGTGTATAGCGAAGAGGGTAAAGGATCCGCCTTCGCCGTGTTCATACCGCTGTCAGGACGAGGCAGGCGCGAAATGGAAGCGATGGAAGCGGAATGCGCGGCGCCGACGGGGTCGGAAAGAATTCTCATGATCGGCAAAGCCGATTTGGCGCGCAGCGTTCTGGGCAAGATACTGAAAGGTTTGGGCTATACCGTTCTGGATGCCCCGGATATCGAACAAGCCGTCTATTTGGCGCGCGACAGCCGTGTTTCTGTGGATTTGATTATAGCGGATCGTTCCGCGACCATGCCGAAGCTTGTTGCCGCAATGAACGAAATCAAGTCTGTTCACCCGAAGATGAAGACGTTGTTCACCTCGGGGCTTCCCCGCATGCATTTGTTGGAGACCCGCGAAATCACGTCCGAGGATACGCTTGTGTATCGGCCGTATCGGCGTCGCGACGTGGCCTTGGCGGTGCGTCGCGTGCTCGACGGGTAGGGAGAAACTTAAGCGCTGTCATCCCATGGAATGATGGAATGGGGGAATGTTGGAACAATGATAGCAAGCCGAAACGGCGATTTCCTCAGTCGGAAATTCTGCAACGCACTGCGCGACCGGCAAACGGAAGAAAAAGAACCGACCACTGGTTGTCAATGATTTTCAACATTCCACTTTTCCAATATTCCATCATTCTCGGCGTTATGGGATGATACTGAAACCTAATCATTGAACGCCACCCTTGCTGAGCATGACGGCGCTTTTTCGCTTGCCATGTCGGCGTGTGTGACGCTAGATTGTTTTCATTATGTCGGACGTAACCAAAATACGATGCCCGCACTGTTCGGGCAAGATCGCCATCGACCACGACTATTACTCCGAATTGGCGGGACAGGTCATCCATTGCCCGCATTGCGGCGAGCAGATGATGGTGCCGGAAACCCTGTTGCAATCTTCCGAGAGCGCTTCAGGCGCCCATGGGTTGGATCGCACTCAGGAGATACAGATGCCGCCGATTCCGTCATCGACGCCGCGTCCAACGCCCCGGAAGGCAAATTCAAGCGCGGCCGGGGGGGCCCGGCATTGTTCGCATTGCGGAGTCGAGGTCGGGCAGCGCGACTTGGTCTGCATCTCTTGCGGCCATAAAATTCCTTTGCCTGAACCGCCTGCCGGTTTTTCCCAGATTCGAGCCTAAAGCGGCATAACCGGCAGGGCGAACAGGTTCAGGTAGGCGTCCCGGAGCGTGGGGCCCCAAAACATCCAGACGAGGGCTGCCAGCGCCAGGTAGGGACCGAAGGGAATGCGGCTTCCCATTTTTCCCCGACCGGTTGCGATCAGCGCCAAGCCGGCGAGGGAGCCGGCGAACGACGAGAGCATGATGGCGGCCCCTACGCCCTGCCATCCGAAAAAAGCGCCGATCGCCCCCATTAATTTCACGTCGCCGAAGCCCATCGCCTCTTTCTTGAACAGGAACCGCCCGAACCCGGCAATGGCCCACAGCAGTCCCCAGCCCGTAGCCGCGCCTATTAACGCCAGCCCGAACGCGTGCGCGCGATGCTCGACGCCGTGCAGGGCGGGAACGGCGAAGCTCAGCAGCAGGCCGGCGCCGATGCCGCCGAGCGTCACGCGGTCGGGAATGATCAGGTGCTCGAAATCCACGAATGTGCCCAGAATCAGTCCGCCGACGGCCAGCCAGTACACGGGCACGAGCGCGATGTCGCTTACGGGGCTCAGACCCAGAAACATGCGGCCGCCCAGCGGCATGAATTTCAGCCAGACAAGCATGAACAGGAGGCCGGTCAACGCTTCTACAACCATGTAGCGCAGGCGAATGGAAGCGCCGCAATGCCGACATCGCGCGCGAAGAAGCAGAAAACTCAGGATCGGCACGTTGTCGTACCATGCGATTTGCTTTTCGCAGTGCGGACAAAAGGATCGGCGCGGTTTCGAAAGCGACAGATCAAGCGGGATGCGGTAAATGCAGACATTCAGAAAGCTGCCTATGCAGGCTCCGAAAACGAATACGGCCATGGAAACGATCGCCGCCCACGGATGTTCGCTCAGCAATTCGATGGTGTCGGGCATGATGGTCCCATGAAGCAAGGCGTCAAAAGCCAAGGAATCTCTTCTTTTGGTATCTTCTGTAAAAAAATGTTTTACTGCTTCCCATGAAGCGTACTACGTGTAGACGGCTTTTTCCAGCGCCCGCCGCATGGCGCTGATGTCGGGCGCCTGGCCGGTCCAGATGGTGAAGGAAAAGGCGCCTTGATGCAGGAGCATGCCCAGCCCGTTGGCCGTTTCGGCTCCGCCTTCGCGCGCGGCTTTCATAAAGACGGTTTCCGGGACCATGTAAATGAGGTCGTAGACCCGTTGTCCTTTGCGAAACGCTTCGGGGCCAAGCAGGGCGTTGTCGTCCGGTTTCATGCCCACGGGTGTGGCGTGCACGATCAGATCCGCGCGCGAACATGCGCGTCGCCAAGCCGCCGGGTCGGCCTCTGTCGGTTCAATACGGGATTTCGGGGCGAGCGCCGCTATCTCGTCCGCCAGCATCCGCGCGCGGGTTGCGTCCGCATCGGCCAGAATCAGACGCGTTGCGCCTTCGCGCGCGCAGGCGATGGCCACGGCTCGTCCCGCGCCACCGCAGCCGAGAACGAAAACCGAGAGCCCTTTGGGACGCAGCGAAAACGTTTCGCGCAGGGCCAGCAGGAAGCCCTGTCCGTCCGTGCTGTGGCCCTTGAGGCCTTGAGGCGTAAACTCCACCGTGTTGACCGATCCGAGCATGCGCGCGGATTCGTCCAGATTCGGCAGGCCGCGAAATGCGACCTCCTTGAGCGGGACGGTCAGGTTGACGCCGAGAAATCCCATGTCCGCCATGACGGGCAAGGTTGTCATCAGGCGCTCGGGCGCCACGTCGAAAGCCAGGTAGACGGCGTCCAAATCCAGGCTTCGAAACGAGGCGTTGTGCATGACGGGCGATAGCGTATGCCCGATCGGATGGCCAAGCACGGCATAGTGCTGCGTATGTCCGCTCAAGTTCATAGCCGAATATCCCGTATCTTCAGTTACGTTGTTTTTTTAGGTCGCCGACTGAGCTTGTTTTGCGCGGTCTCCCTCAGGTGCCGGTTGACGCAGGAAATATAGGCCTTGGCGCTGGCCGAGACGATGTCGGTGCTGGCCGCCTTGGAGCTGATGGTGTTGTTTCCGAACGCGACGCGCATGGAGACTTCGCCCATGGCGTCCTTGCCGACCGTGACGGCCTGAAGCGAATAGTCTATCAGGCGGCCCTCGGTGCCGACGATACGTTCGATGGTTTTGAGGACCGCATCTACCGGTCCGTCGCCGCAGGCGGCGTCCTGCATAATTGCTTCGCCTTTACGGATGCGGACGGTGGCGGTCGGCACGGTTTTGGATCCGGTCGACACGTGGAAGTACTCCAGCGTGTACACGGGCGCGGTTTCGATCATCTGTTCCTGAGCCAGCATCAGCAGGTCGTCGTCGTAGATGAATTTTTTCTTGTCAGCCAGCTCGATGAACCGCTTGTAGGCGTTATCGAGTTCTTCCGGCTTGAGGCGGATACCCATTTTGGAGAGATGGTTGGCGAAAGCGTGGCGGCCGGAATGCTTGCCCAGCACCAGTTCGGTGCCGTCGGCGCCGATGTCCTGGGGCGTCATGATTTCGTAGGTTTCACGTTGTTTCAGGATGCCGTCCTGATGAACGCCGGATTCGTGGGCGAAGGCGTTGGCTCCGACAATGGCCTTGTTGCGCTGTACGCCCATGCCGGTCAGTCGGCTGACCAGATGGCTGGTGCGGTAGAGCCGCTCGGTTTTGATGCCGGTGGTCAGCCCCCCGTACTGGTCCGGGCGCGTGCGCAGGATCATCACGATCTCCTCGAGCGCGGCATTGCCGGCGCGTTCGCCCAGTCCGTTGATCGTGCATTCGACGGCGCGGGCGCCGTTGCGGACGGCGGCCAGCGAATTGGCGACGGCCAGTCCGAGGTCGTTGTGGCAGTGCACGCTGATCGTGGCTTGGTCGATATTGGGTACGCTCTCGTACAGGCGCGCAATGACGGCGCCGAATTCGTCGGGTACGGAATAGCCGACCGTATCCGGAATGTTGATCGTGCGCGCGCCGGCGTCGATGGCGGCTTCCACGATTTCCGCTAGAAAATCCGGTTCGGTGCGGGAGGCGTCTTCCGGGCTGAATTCGATGTCGGGACAGAGTTTTGTCGCGTACTGGATGAATTCCACCGCCAGCTTGCGGATTTCGTTGCGCGCCTTTTTGAGTTTATATTGGCGGTGAATGGCGGACGTGGCCAGAAACAGATGGATGCGCGGCTTGGTTGCCGGGGCGACGGCTTCAGCGCATCGGTCGATATCCGCCTTCACGCAACGCGCCAGTCCGGCAATGACCGGGCCTTTGACCGACTGGGCAATGTCGTAAACGGCCTGGAAGTCGCCCTGGGACGAGACAGGGAAGCCGGCCTCGATCACATCTACGTTCAGGAGGGCAAGATGGCGGGCGATTTCCAGCTTTTCGCGATGGGTCAAGCTCGCGCCGGGCGACTGCTCGCCATCCCGCAGCGTGGTGTCGAAAACAATCACGCGATTCTTGTCGGCTTTTTTCATGAGCGCCTTCCCGCTATTATGGGTTGCCTTTTTGGGATCGTTCTTCGACCAATTTATCCGTGATGTGTGTGACTTCAATCACATCCACCAGCTTTTCGAGCTGTTTAGTGATTTGATCCAAAACGCGATCGTCGCCTGGCACGGTCATGGTCAGGCGCGAGATG
>SLMC01000050.1 GCA_007133745.1 Kiritimatiellia bacterium | reverse complement strand
GTGCGTGAGTGTGTGGGTAAAAACTCACATACTCCCAAACCCACATACCCACACACTTGGGTTGCGGGCGACGGCCCGCCTTGTAACGATGCACGGCTGAAAACAGGGGAAAAGACAGAAAAAAATGACGATAACGCTCGGTTTCCTTCAGTAAAATCCGGGCCGCTTGAGCTTGGATGTTTCAACGAGTTTCGGTGGGATTTCCTTGACGAAGCGGGACGGCGTATAGAAGGCGGGCGAGCCGTCGCGGTTGATGCGCATGGCGGGGACGCAGAGGCGCAGTTCGTCTTTGGCCCGTGTGACGGCGACGTAGAACAAACGGCGTTCTTCCAGTTCGCCTTCCGCCGAATCGGCGATGGAGCGGCCGGACGGGAACAGGCCTTCGGCGAGCCAGAGGATGAAGACGACGGGCCATTCCAGGCCTTTGGCCTGGTGGACGGTGCTGAGCCGAATGGCATCCTGTTCTGTTTCGTCCATGCTGTCGGATTCGGCGTCGAGGTTGGTGAAGAGCGCGACTTCATTCAGGAATTCGTCGATGTCCTTGAATTTGCCGAGGTATTGAATCAGGCCCTGAATATCTTCGAGCCGCTTTTCGAAGTTGTCGAAGGCGTTGACGGCATAGGCTTCGTAGAAGCCCGAGAGGAACATCGACAGGATGTCGCCAGGGACTCGGGTGTGTGTTTCTTTTTCGGCTGTGCTCCAGATCGCGGCGATTTTTTTCCAGCCTGTCCGCGCGGCGGCCGGCAGCGTGTCGGCAACGAACTGTTGCGCGTCGGGATCCGTGGCGTTAAAGGTTCCGCCGAGTTTGGACCAGACCTTTTCGGCGGTTTTTTGTCCGACCCCCGGCAGCCATTGCGCGATGCGGGCGAAGGCCAGTTCGTCGGATTTCGAGCGATAGAGCCGAAGCATGCAGCAGGCGTCCTTGACATGGGCTTGTTCGAAGAAGCGCATGCCGGAGGTCATGAAGTAGGGTATCTGGCTTCGTTTAAGCATGAGTTCCATTTCCAGGGCGTGATAATGGGCGCGGTAGAGGATGGCCATATCGGAGAGTTTGTAGCCTTCGCGCCGCAGCATGGCGATTTGACTGGCGACATAGTCGGCCTGGCGGTCGCCGTCCTGCAGGTGGACAACGACCGGTTTGCTATAGGCGGGTCGTGTGGCGCGCAGGGTTTTTTTGAACTGGCCCTTGTTGCGGGCAATGCAGGCGTTGGCGACGTTCAGAATTTCCGGGACGCTGCGATAGTTGGTTTCGAGCTTGGTCACGCGGGTGTCCTTGTAGCGGTCGGGAAAGGACATGATGTTGCGGTGATCGGCGCCGCGCCATGAGTAGATGCACTGGAAATCGTCGCCGACCACGAGCAGGTTGCGGTTGAGGGCGGCGAGCCGGTCGACCATTTCGGCCTGAATAGGGTTGGTATCCTGATATTCGTCGACGAGCACGTGCAGGAAGCGCTCCTGATAATAGGTTTCGATGCTCGGATGCTGGCGCAGCAGATTCAGTCCGTTCAGCAGCAGATCGTCGAAATCCATGGCGTTCAGTTGCCGTTTTTTTTCGGTGTAGCCGTTGAGGACTTTGAGGATGTCGGTCGGATCGTGCCAATGCTCGGCGTAGCGGGCCTCGATGATATCGTTCAAATCCGCGTCGCTGTTGACGGCGGCGCTGTGAATGCCGAGCAGCACGGCGGCTTTCGGGAAGGCTTTGGATTGCAGGCCGAGCGTTTTGGTGCAATTTTTGACGATGGAGACGGATTCGTCGCGATCGAGGATGGTGTAGTCCAGGGCGTATCCGAGCTGGCGGGCGTGTTTGCGCAGGAGCCGGTTGGCGAAGTGATGAAAGGTGCCGCCCCAGACATTGCCCACGCCCGGACCGGCGACCTGCCGGGCGCGTTCGAGCATTTCGCGGGCGGCGCGGTTGGTGAAGGTGAGCAGCAGGATACGGTCGGGCGGCACACCGGACTCCACGAGATAGGCGACGCGGTAGACCAGCGTGCGGGTCTTGCCGGTGCCGGCGGCCGCGAGCACGAGGGTGGGCCCGTCGGGGCCGGTGGCCGCCGCGAATTGTTCCGGGTTCAGTTCCTGTTCGAAATCGGGCATCAGGGTCCTTTGTTGTCGTCTGTTGGTTATTTACAGTGTATCTTGCCGCAAGAGATTAGGGCAAAAGATTAAGGCGAAAGATTAGGGCTCAAGGCGCGATCCCCTTAATCTGTGCCACTGTCAACCCATGGAATAATGGGATGGGGAAAGTTGGAATAATGATAGCAAGCCGAAACGGTGATTGCCTCTGTCGAAAATTCCGCAACGCACTGCGCGAAAGGCAGAAGAAAGACAAAGCGCCGTCCACTAGCTGTCAAAGCCTTCCTCTATTCCACTATTCCAATCTTCCACTATTCCTATCTTTGTCCTCCTTGTTCCCGCTTCCCTTGAGGAGATCGTCGAGGGTTTGATCGGTCAGAGCGGAGCGCCATGCGTTGTGAGTTTGGCCGACAATTCGGTCGACGGCGGGATCGAGTTTGGCTACGCCCATGTCTGCGGGTTGGATGCCGGCCAGCATGACGGTTTCGACGATGTCGCGGAGTTTGATGGTTTCGGGCGATTTCAGGAGCACGTAGCGGCCGTCGCTTTCCGAAAGTTCGGCGAGAATGCCGGTCTGCACGAGTTCGCCGACGATATCGTTCAGGAAGCGGACGGGAACCCGTTTTTCAATGGCGTATTCAGTGACGTAAAAGGGGCGGGCATTGTCCTGCATGGCGCGGGCGGCCTCGAGCACGATGGCTAGGGCTAGCGTGACGCGCGCCTGAATGTTGGCTTTTCCGGCGTCGCGCTCCATTTTGTAGGTGGCGTAGTTCTGGGTGGCGAACGCGAGTTCGGCGCCGAACAAAACGATTTGCCAGCTCACATAGACCCAAGCCAGCAGGATGGGCACCACCGCGAAACTGCCGTAGATGGCGCCGTACCGGGCTACGCCCACCTGCAGGGCGGCGCACAGGCGCAGCCAGCCGATGAACAGCAGGCCGCTGACGATGCCCCCGACCAGCGCCGACTTCAGATATACGCGGGTGTTGGGCATGAACACGATGACAAAGGTGAAGGTCAGGCATGTCATGAGGGTCGACGTTGCGATTTTCAGGAAGCCGGCCCCCATCGAGTCCCGCATGATGCCCATGACGCTTTCGGGAACGAATCGGCCGATGACATCGGCCAGCGGCAGGGACGAAGCGGCCAGGATCAAAACGGGCAGCACGAACAGGACGCTGAGATAGTCGGTGAACTTGCGCCAGATGGAACGCTGTTTGCCGATGCCCCAAACGCGGTTGAACGAGAATTCGACCCGGCCCAGCACGGCGAGCACCATCCAGACCAGAATTGCCAGGCCGATGCCGCCCAGGGCGGCGAAGCTGACGTTCCCGATTTTTTCGAACGCCTGCTCCACGATGTCCCGTATTTGTTCGGCCAGTATTTCGTGGTCGAGCGGCATAATTGTTTCGGACTCGCCGACGCCCGACAGGTCTGTTTCGACAGCGACATCGACATCGGGCGGCAGGTCGGCGGGATCGGAGCCGTTTTCGGGGCCGGGCACGGCCCGAGCGGTCGATATGGGCCTGCCGAAGGCGCCGGTCCACTCTTCGACGCTTTGGCGGACCTGGTTTTTAAGCAGTTCCTCGCCGCCCATGCCGCGCGCGAGCCAGAGGGTCAGAGCCAGGATCGGGACGATGGCCATCAGGCTGGTATAGGTCAGCGCCGAGGCGTGCAGCGGGCATTGGTCTTCGCGAAATCCGCGAACGACCAGATGCAGGATGCGGAGCACGCGCACGCCGGCGGCCGCCGGTGCGGACAGCCCGGCCGGCTCGATGTCCCACACGTCGTGAACAACGAACTGGCGGCTACGCCGCAGCGTCTCCTCGATGCGTTTGCGTAAGCTTGACATGATATCCTCTCTGCAGCGTGTCTATATTCAAAAAAAAGCAACTACGAAACACGCGAAAAGCGCGAAAAAGATTGTTTCTCTAAAGGAAATACTTCCGTGTATTCCGCGTTTTCCGCGGATAAAATCTTTCCTTGCATTCAGGCGGCGTTAACCGTCCTCGTTCTCGTGGTCGCTCTTTCGCGGCAGCTTTCGTTAGCGACGTAGGACCGACTTTCAGTCGGTCTCTTGATGGGCGGACTGAAAGTCCACCCTACATTCCATCGCCAAAGCGGCGCCGCCGCATCATAATCGTAATCGCGCTCGTATTGGCAATCGGTGTTGCCGTCTAATGTCCGGCTCGGGAAGCCGAGCCGCTCCGCAAATCACGTTCAACGTTTAACGTTCCACGTCATGGTCGTTCCCTGTCGCATTGTACAGCGCCCAGGCGGCGAGGGTTTTGGCGTCGCGCAAGGTTCCGTCGGCGATACCGCTATCGATCTCCGCCTCAGTCAGATACACGAGTTCGATGATTTCGTCGTCATGCGGAGGCTGCCGGTCGGTTTCCGTACAGAGTGCGATAGTAGTCCTGGTAGGCGCCGCTGCGCGCGCGTTCCTGCCATTCGCGGTTGTCGAGATACCATTGAACGGTTTGGCGCAGGCTGTCTTCGAAGGAGTGGGCGGGGGTCCAGCCCAGTTCCGTTCTGATTTTGGTGGAATCCATGGCGTAGCGCCGGTCGTGACCGGGTCGGTCTTTGACGAAGGCAATCAGCGATTCCGGCTTGTTCAGGATGGCGAGCAGCTTGCGGACCACCTCGATATTGGGCACGTCCTTGTGTCCGCCGATGTTGTAAACCTCGCCGGGTCGGCCTTTGTGCAGCACGGCGTCGATGGCCGAGCAATGGTCCTGCACATAGAGCCAGTCGCGCACATGCAGGCCGTCCCCGTACACGGGCAAAGGCTTGTTTTCCTGAGCGTTGGCGATCATGAGCGGAATCAGTTTTTCCGGGAACTGCCAGGGGCCGAAGTTGTTGGAGCAGCGCGTAATAGCCACTTCGAGTCCGTGGGTTTTGTGCGCGGCCCGCACCAGGAAATCGGCGGCGGCCTTGCTGGCGGCGTAGGGGTTGTTGGGTTGAATAGGGCTGTTTTCGGCGAATTCGCCTTCGGGCCCCAGGCTGCCGTAGACTTCATCGGTCGAGATTTGCACATAGCGCTTCACGCCATGGGCTCGGGCGGCGTCCAGAAGTCGTTGCGTGCCGCAGGTGTTGGTTTCGATAAACAGCTCGGCGTCGGTCAGGCTGCGGTCGACATGGGTCTCGGCGGCGAAATGCACGACGGCATCGAAGGCGTGTTCGGTGAAGACGTCTTCGAGCTGACGCTTGTCGGCCACGTTGCCTTTGACAAAAACGTGCCGAGGTTCGCTTTCCAGGTCGGCCAGGCTTTCCAAGTTGCCCGCATAGGTTAGGGCGTCGTAGTTGACAAGGGTTGTTTCGGGATGCGCATCGAGCATGTACCGCACGAAATTGCCGCCAATGAACCCTGCGCCGCCCGTGACCAGAATGTTTTTGTAAGTGTTCATCATTATCTCCTGTGACGCTCGTTCTATCCACCAGAGATTAGGGCGAAAGATTAGGGCTCAAGGCGCGAACCCTTAATCTTTTGCCTTAATCTTTCGCCTTAATCCTCTCGTGTCCACTATACTTTCTTGCCTTCGTTGCCTTCTGTTCAAAAACTTCTTCATTCGCGCTTATTCGCGTGATTAGCGGGCTGTTTTCTTCTGCCTTGCTTATCTTCGTTGCCTTCTGTTCAACTCATCGCTTATTCCAGCACAAGCGAATCCTTGATTTTTGCCGGGCCGGCTTCGAGTCGGGCACGGGCCAGAGCGAGGGCGGCATCGCGCCAGGTCTGGTTCGGGTCGGCCTGGATTCGATCGCAGATGTCTTCGACATTGGCGGACACGATACGGGATACGAGTTTTTCCATGTAGGCGCGTCCGCATCCGTCTTCCGCGAGGACGCGTTGCCGATAGTCGGGTTCGGCATCCATTTGCAGTTCGACGGCGCAGGCGATCACGCCGCCGGCGTTAACGATAAAATCCGTGATGTTGACGATGCCGTGTTCTTTGGCCAGCCAGGTTTCGACGTCCGGACGGACGGGATTGTTGGCGCCTTGCAGGATGAAGCGCGCCTGAATGGCGGCCTGGTTCCCGGCGGTTACGGCGTCGGGTCGGGCGGCGGGCGCGAGGATATCGCAGGGGACCTCGAGCAGGAGGTCCAAGGCGTCGGCTTCGTAGCGCGTCGAGATCGGTCCGTTGTAGCGGCTCAAGCCGCCTTTCTCCAGGCGGACGCGATCGAGTTCGTCCATATCCAGTCCGTCGGGATGGTAGAGCGCGGCGTGAATGTCGGAGGCGCCGACGATCCGCGCGTCGGCATCGGCCAGCTTGCGGGCCAGGGCGCGCCCGACGTTGCCGTAGCCTTGGATTACGACGCTAGCGTCGGCCAGGCGAAAATCGGGATTGCGCTGTTCGAGCGTACGGGCCGCCGTGAAAACTCCGTGGGCGGTCAGGCCCCATTCGTCGAGCGGCAGTCCGCCTTTGTGGGGCGGACGGCCCACGCCGCCCCGTCCGTGATGGGCCGCTCCGTTCAGGCGGGTGAAGACATCGTAAATCAATTGCATATCGTTTTCGTTGGTACCCATGTCCGGGCCCGGAATGTAGGCGGCGAGCGGCCAAAGCGCTTCCGCGTAGGCGGCGATCAAACGCCGTTTTTCTTCAGGATGCTCGTGATAATGGACAGGGTCTCCGATCAAGCCGCTTTTCCCGCCGCCGAGCGGCAGCATAGCGGCGGCGTTTTTCAGGGTCATGGCTCGTGCCAGGCCGTACACTTCATGCACGGAGATGTCGGGCGCCAGCCGCGTGCCGCCCAGGGACGGGCCCATGACCAAATTGTCCACGGCCACGAATCCGCGCGTCGCCCCGTCGGCCGGATCGAACACCCGCGCGATCAGTTCGGGGCCTGTGTCCGTCGGTGTCAAATCGAACCGTTCCCGGATGGCGTCGCCCCTGACAATTTCAATATCGAGTTTGTCCGGAACGCGCGCTGTTTCCATGATTGGATTCCTTCCAACGAATTGATGTTGAACTAGAAAAGAATCTTTCGTATTTAGCGTGCAAAGTCAAGCGCTAAGGCCGTTATCCAATGGTTCGCCATCACAAGCTTTCTTCACTGTCATCCCATGGAATAATGGAACGGAGACGGCAGACCGCAGACGGCAGACTTGACCCGTTGTCGCGATCCTTACTCTCGGATCTGGCCACCATCACAAAGAATCAGATCCAACCTCACCTCCCCGACGCCCCGACTTTCGTTAAGATCACGCTG
>SLMC01000249.1 GCA_007133745.1 Kiritimatiellia bacterium | reverse complement strand
GAAGGCCGTGCTTTATCTGATCGAGCAGCAATACGAAACCGGTCAGGCTATACCGGTCACCGGCGGTCAAATTATGTTGTCTTGAACCATGGAGAATGACATGAACACCATGCAGACGGCGCTTGAACTGACAGGGCCCGGCGTCTTGGCGCTTAACGCGAAAAAGGCGATTTACCCCGTGGGTCCGTATCAGGCGCTGGCCAGAGTCGAGGCCGTAGGGTTGTGTTTTTCGGACATCAAACTGCTCGATCAGTTTTCGGAACATCCGCGCAAAAGCGCCCTTGTCGCCGGGATCGATCCTGCCGTGCTCGCGGATTATCCCGCTTACAAACCGAACGGCTTGCCGACCGTTCCGGGCCACGAGGCGGTGTGCACCATTGTGGCGACGGGCGACAAGACGCGGCATTGCCGCCTTGGACAGCGCATGTTGATCCAGGCGGACTGTCGCTGGCTGAAAACCGACCGGTCCAATGGCGCGTTCGGCTACAATGTCGAGGGCGGCCTGCAACAGTATGTCTTGCTGGACGAAAGAGTTTTTGTTTCGCCCGATGGCGTGAACAACCTGCTGCCGGTCGACGAAAAACTGGGCCGCTCCGCCGTGGCGCTGACCGAGCCCTGGGCGTGCGTGGAAAGCGCGTACACCTCGCCGGAACGCCAGACGCCGCTTTCCGGCGGCCGCTTGCTGATCGTGCTCGATCCCGGCCGGGACGCGACCGGGCTGGAGGCTTTCGCGCCTGGCCGGACAACCTGCGTTTGCGGCGACAGCGTCCAACGCCGCCGTATCGCCGAACGCTTCGGCGACGTCGTGTGGTGCGAGGATGCGGCCCGAACACCGGACGAAGCTTTCGATGATGTCGTATACTTCGGCAGCGATGCCGCCATGCTCGAGGCCTTGAACGACAAGCCGGCCAATGGCGGCATTGTCAATGTCGTCTTGGGCGGCCGTAAACTGGCGCGACCGGTTTCTCTCGGCGTAGGTCGGGCGCATTACAGCGGAGTCCGCTGGATCGGCACGCCCGGAAACGATGCGCGCGACAGTTACGCGATGATTCCCGACAACGGAGAAATTCGCGACGGCGAGCGGATTCTGGTTGCCGGCGCGGGCGGACCCATGGGGCAAATGCATGTCATACGCGCGATCGGAAGCGGCAAGACGAACCTGACCCTGGTGGCCGCCGATTTCGACGAAAAACGATTGGCCAACTTGCGCAAAAAGGCCGAGCCGATGGCCCGTTCCAGCCAGGCCGACCTGAAATGGGTCAATCCCGCCAACGACCCGGTTGACGGGCCGTTCGACTATGTCGCCATTATGGCGCCGGTCGCCGCGCTTGTCGCCGAAGCCATTGAAAAAAGCGCGCCGCATGCGCGAATCAATATCTTTGCGGGTATCCCCGCCGCCGTTCGGCAACCGATCGATCTGAACGCCTGCATCGAGCGGAGCGTTTTCATCATCGGCACCAGCGGGTCGCGTTTGTCCGATATGCGTCGCGTGCTGGACAAGCTGGCATGCGGACGGCTCGACACCAACAGCTCGGTCGAAGCCGTTTGCGGCATGGCCGGCGCTGTCGAGGGCATGGCGGCTGTCGAACAGCGCGCGCTGGACGGAAAAATCATCGTCTATCCCGAGCTGGAGTCCATGCCGCTTATTTCCCTGCCGGACTTGGCCGCACGCTATCCGGAGATCGCCGCAACTCTGGATCATGGCCGCTGGACGCTTGAAGCCGAAAACGCTTTGCTGACGCTGGGCCGTCCGCTTTTTGCCTGCGGCGTCGGAGCGGGAGGGTTGTCATGAGCGTATCCTGCCATCTTGCCGTGGATCTGGGCGCCGAAAGCGGACGGATCATGCTGGCTCGGATCGACGCTCGCCGTATCGCTTTGCGGGAGGTGCATCGTTTCGACAATCGTCCGGTCGAGCGCCAAGGCGTGTTGCGATGGGATTTCGCGCGTCTGTTGGATGAAATAAAAACCGGACTGGCCCGAGCCGTGCGACAGGAGGAGAACATAGCCAGCCTGGGCGTGGATACGTGGGGCGTGGACTACGGGCTGCTCGACAGGGACGGTCGGTTGCTCGAAGCGCCCGTTCATTATCGCGACGGGCGGACCCGAAACATTCTTGACGCCGCCTATCGGATCATGGACCCCCGCGCCTTGTACAACGCCACCGGCATTCAGTTGATGCCGATCAACACATTGTTCCAGCTATTCGCCTGCCGCACGCAAACACCCGAGATGCTGGCGCGCGCCGACAAACTGTTGTTCATGCCCGATTTGATTGTCTATTGCCTGACCGGGGTCATGCAGGCCGAGGCCACCATCGCCAGCACATCCCAGATGATGGATATGCGGACGCGGGCCTGGTCGGAACCCGTTCTGGAGGCGTTCGGCATTCCGCGTCGGCTGTTGCCCGACATTGTGCCGCCCGGCCGGATCGCCGGTAAAATCAAGCCGGATCTCGCCGCCGCTTTGGGATGCGCGCCGTTCGACGTGGTTGCGGTGGGCGGTCACGATACGGCTTCGGCGGTCGCCGGCGTACCGGCGCGTGACGATGCGCGCTGGGCCTTCCTTTCCAGCGGCACCTGGAGCCTGATTGGCCAGGAATTGCCGGAACCGATCATTGACGATTCGAGCTACGGCGCTCAATTGGCCAACGAGGGCGGCCTGAACCGAACCATCCGTCTGCTCAAGAACATCGCGGGACTTTGGCTGGTTCAGCAATGCCGGCAGATCTGGGCGAATCAAGGCGAATCCTACAGTTACGCGCAGTTGACGGAGATGGCCGCTACGTCGGACGCGCCCGCGACGATCGACGTGGACCATCCCTCCTTTGCGGAGCCCGGCGCCATGCCCGAAAAGATCGTCCGTCAATTGCAGGCCAAGGGCGTCCCCGCCATCAACGACAAAGGCCGGATCGTTCGCGTTGTTCTCGAGAGTCTGGCGCAGCGCTATGCCGAAACCCTGAGCAGCAT
The DNA here is from genome assembly GCA_007133745.1 of Kiritimatiellia bacterium. Taxonomy (GTDB): domain Bacteria; phylum Verrucomicrobiota; class Kiritimatiellia; order UBA8416; family SLMC01; genus SLMC01. The sequence goes on along the minus strand of SLMC01000249.1, from coordinate 4,376 downwards.
CGAGACTGTGACCGGTCGGCAGGCCGATGTGCTCCATATCGTTGGCGGCGGGATCAAAAACACCTTGCTCAATCGGCTGACCGCCGCCGCTACCGGCAAGCGTGTGCTTGCCGGCCCCGCCGAAGCCACCGTGCTTGGCAATGTGCTGGCGCAAGCGATGGCTTTGGGACGCTTGGATTCCATGGACAGCGGCCGGGCTCTCGTCGCCGAATCCTTCCCTCCGGAGTCTTTCGGTTAACGTCGAAACGGGTTGACGCCTTGTTCGCGTTATGCTAAATCTTCGCAAATCTTATTGGACAGAAGGATTTTGGGTAAACAAATCAATCAGGAAAGGCGATCAGCTATGGCTAAACGTTATTTGTTCACGTCGGAATCGGTGACGGAAGGGCATCCGGACAAGGTCTCGGACGGCATCTCGGACGCCATTCTCGACGCGCAGCTCAAGGGCGACAAAAACTCGCGCGTGGCATGCGAAACCATGGTCAGCACGGGTATGATCGTTATTGCGGGCGAAATTACCAGCAAGGCTCGCGTTAACTACGCCGATGTGGCTCGCGCCAAGGTCCAGGATATCGGCTATCTCGACCCGAACGCCGGTTTTTCCTACGACACCTGCGCCGTTCTGGTGTCTCTGGACCGGCAGTCGCCCGACATTTCGCAGGGCGTGACGAAGGGCAAGGGTCTGTTCAAGGAACAGGGCGCCGGCGATCAGGGCATGATGTTCGGGTATGCCTGCGACGAAACGCCCGAGCTGATGCCGATGCCCATCATGTTCGCGCACGCCTTGTCCCGGCGCTTGTCGGTGGTTCGCAAGAGCGGCATTCTTCCTTTTTTGCGCCCGGACGGCAAGTCGCAGGTCTCTATCGTTTACGAGGACGGCAAGCCGGTTCGCGTGGACGCCGTGGTGGTGTCGTCGCAGCACGACCCGGAAGTCTCCCATCGCCAAATCAAGGAGGGCATCATCGAGGAGGTGGTCAAGCGGGCGATCCCGGCGAAATGGCTGACACGCGGGACGAAATATCTGGTCAACCCGACCGGCCGTTTCGTTGTGGGCGGTCCGCAGGGCGATTGCGGGCTGACCGGCCGCAAGATCATCGTGGATACCTATGGCGGCATGGGCCGTCATGGCGGCGGCGCCTTTTCGGGCAAAGACCCCTCCAAAGTGGACCGAAGCGCGGCCTATATGGCGCGCTATGTCGCCAAAAACATTGTCGCCGCGAAACTGGCATCCCGTTGCGAGGTTGGGTTGGCCTATGCCATCGGCTATGCCGAACCGGTGTCCGTCATGGTCGAAGCGTTTGGCACGGGCTCGGTGGATCAGATCAAGCTGGAGAAGGCTGTTCGCAAGACGTTCGGGCTGAAACCGGCCGAGATCGTCAAAGGACTGAATCTGCTGCGGCCGATCTACGAGGGAACGTCGGCCTACGGTCATTTCGGCCGCACCAAAGGGCTGGACAAGTTCACCTGGGAAAAGACGGATCGCATCGCCGCGCTGAAGGCGGCTGTTTAGGGCGACGGCCAGTCGAAAGTTTCAAACACGAAAAAGAGGGAAAGACATGAGAAAAACGACGAAAAAAGGAGTCCGAAGCAAGGATTACCATGTCGCCGATATCGGGCTGGCCGGGTACGGGCGTCGGGACATCGATATGGCGGAACCCGAGATGCCGGGTTTGATGCTTTTGCGCGAGGAATATCGCAAGGCGCAACCGTTGAAAAACGCCCGTATTTCCGGTTCTTTGCATATGACGGTGCAGACGGCGGTTCTGATGGAAACGCTTCAGGCCCTGGGCGCGAAAGTGCGCTGGGCGAGTTGCAACATCTATTCCACGCAGGATCATGCCGCGGCGGCTATGGCCAAGGCAGGCATCCCCGTGTTCGCCTATAAAGGCGAAACGCTTGAGGAATACTGGGCCTACACCGACCGCATGCTCGATTGGGGATCGGGGCGCGGACCGACCGCCATTGTGGACGATGGCGGGGATGCCACCTTGTTCGTTCTGCTCGGATACAAGGCGGAAGAAAACCCCGATGTGCTGCGGCGCAAGCCCGGCAGCGAGGAAGAGGCTGTGCTGCTCAAGCAAGTGGCCCGGTCGATCAAGCGTGATCCGTCCCGTTTCCATCGTATGGTCAAGAGCATGCGCGGCGTGTCGGAAGAAACCACGACCGGCGTGCATCGTCTGATCCAAATGCACGAACGCGGCGAACTGCTGTTCCCGGCGTTCAACGTCAACGACGCGGTAACCAAATCGAAGTTCGACAACCTGTACGGGTGTCGGCATTCGCTCGTGGACGGCATTGCGCGCGCGACCGACGTGATGATTGCCGGCAAAGTCGCGGTCGTGGCCGGCTACGGCGATGTCGGCAAAGGCTGCTGCCAGGCGCTGAGCGGGCAGGGCGCGCGAGTGATCGTAACGGAAGTCGATCCCATCTGCGCGCTGCAGGCCTCCATGGAAGGCTATCAAATCATGACGATGGACGAAGCCTGTCGGATAGGCGACATTTTCGTGACGGCCACCGGCTGTTGCGATGTCATTCGGCTCAAGCACATGCGTCAGATGAAATCCATGGCCATTGTCTGCAACATTGGCCATTTCGACAGCGAAATCGAGATCGAAAAATTGAGCCCGTTCCGCTGGACGGAAATCAAGCCGCAGGTCGACAAAGTGACGTTCCCGAACGGCAAGAGCATCATTGTTCTGGCGCGGGGTCGGCTGGTCAATCTGGGCTGCGCCACGGGCCATCCCAGCTTCGTGATGTCCAACAGCTTTTCCTGCCAGGTCATGGCGCAGATCGAGCTGGCGCTTCGCGATTATCCGATCGGCGTGCATCTGCTGCCGAAAACGTTCGACGAACAGGTGGCGTGGATGCATGTGAAAAAACTGGGCGTAACACTGGAGCGTCTGACGGGCAAGCAGGCTCGTTATCTGGGCGTATCGCCCGACGGCCCGTTCAAGCCGGACAGCTATCGGTACTGAGGCGGGCTGACGCCCGCAACCCAAGTGTGTAAGTATGTGGGTTTGGGAGTGCGTGAGTTTTTTCCGCACATCCATGCTCTCGTACGCTCACTCACGAACAATCGAGTATCCAATCCCGATGCAAACGCTGCACCGTCATATTTTCGTCGACTTTCTGATCTATTCCTTGACGACGGCGGCGGTGCTGGTTTTCGTGATTTGCGTGGCGCTGGTGTTCGGCACGGCCGACCTCATGACGCAAGGGATCGGGATGCGCGCCTTTTTAAGGGTGATCGTGCTCGGCGTTCCCTCCGTTTTGCCGTTTGCCATTCCTGTCAGCCTGCTGACGGCCAGTCTGCTTTTGTTTGGCCGTCTGTCCGCCGACGGCGAAATTACCGCCCTCAAAGCGTGCGGCGTCAGTCTGTGGTCGCTTCTGTCGCCCTTGCTGCTGTTCGCGCTGCTGATGACCTTGTGCTGCGTCTGGCTCAACAACCGAACCGTGCCGCGCAACCGGCGCTTGCAACGGCAGTTCTTGACTGAGCTCGATTCCGTCTCGCCGCTGGATTTTTTTCCGGCCGGTCAGACCATTCGCGACTTTCCCGGTCTGACCGTATGGATCGAGCGTATCGAGGACGACGAGCTGTTCAATATACGCATCTATGATCGGCGTCACGGCCAGACGAGCCGTGAAATCCATGCGCGACGCGGCATCGTCTACCTTGAAGCCGAAGCACAGGATCTCATGCTCGATCTGTTCGATGTCACCATTGATCCTTTCGACAACAAGCGGCCCGGCCCGGCTGTGGTCGGGAAGTGGACCGTAAAGGTCGCGGATACCCGGCAGCGGCGGAGATATCGGGAACGACCGGCCGATTACGAGATCGAGGAACTGCTCGGGAACATCCGAGCGCTGGATGATTCCGCGGATGGGCTGAGTTTGGCCGAACGCAACGAGAAGCTGATGGAGCTGCGCGTCGAGCTCAACAAACGCATGGCGCTAGCGGCAGCCTGTTTCGCCTTCGTCCTGCTTGGCGCGCCGCTGGGCATCAAGGCGCATCGTCGGGAATCCTCCATTGGCGGCGCGATCAGTCTGGCCGTGCTGCTGATCTTCTATGTTTTTCTCGTCCTGGCCGAATCGCTGCGGAAACATCCCGAGTTTAGGCCCGATATGCTGATCTGGACGCCGGTTCTGCTGGCCCTGATTTTCGGTTGGAGCCTGATTCGCCGCGCGGACGGGTAGAATCGGGAGGGGCGAAAGAAAACGTTTTTCACCACGGATGCTACTACGCTAAAGCTGCGAAACACCCGCCTTCGCAGGGCCTACGGCGTGACATGCATGGAAGATTTGGAACAACGGAAAACGCGGAAAGCGCGGAAGGGAGAGGGAACGTGTGTTCGTATGTTCGTGCGTTGGTGCGGCCG
>SLMC01000148.1 GCA_007133745.1 Kiritimatiellia bacterium | reverse complement strand
GGGAGCGGATGGCCGTCTTCGGCGAAGAATACGTCGGGGAATTCGAGCTGCCAGTGGAAGGGGAGCAGGTCGGCTTGGCGGGCGGCAAGCGGATCGGCGATGGATTTGAGGAGGCGTTTGCCGTCGCGCTTTTCGGAGGGGGTCAGGGTGTCGGGTTCGAGCAGGGTGCGGGCGGCGGTGAGGTAGCTGATGGCGTCGAGGGGCAGGCCGTCGAGGGCGGCGAGCCAGAGGTCGGAGAGGGTGAAGAAGGGGGCGAGCCGGGCGCGGCGTGTTCGCTGTAGAGCCGCCATTCGTTGCCGTTGGTCAGGATGGCCCAGTTGAAATAGCGTTGGCCGGCGGCGTCCTTGGCGTTGTTGAGATAGTCCTGCACCTGCTGACTGGGGAACCAGCCGGGGGTGTCGGTGGAGGAAAGACGGTCGAGCGGATGATCCCAGCGCTTGGCTTCGAGGACGGTGGCGCTCATGCGGAACAGGGTGTCGGGATCGGACTGGGCGGCGGCCTGGAAGGTGGAGTCGTCGGTAAACAGGCAATAGTCTGGGCGTTTGCGCGTGCGGAAGCCGGTGGGCATGGCTTGTTCGGGGATGCGATGCCAGCCGAGCGCGTCGAGAAGCGGCTCGATGAAGGCGGAGCAGGTGAAGGCTTCGTTCTGACGGCGAAGCGCGGCGGCGTTGCTGCGCCAGAGCGCGCTGATCACACCATAGGCGGCATCTGCTTCGGCGGGCGGTGCGAAAGAGTCGGAGTCTTTGAGCCGGCGCAGGAGATAGGCAAGCGAGAAGAGCCCGCGCGTTTCGCAGGCACGCGCGAAATCCTCGCCGGTCAACGCGAGCCCAAGCTGGTCATTGGACAGATCTTCGTGTTTTCTTTTCATGATGTCCACGGGGTGTGGCCCGGACCTGCTCCTGGCGGTCGTTCAATTCTGCATTCGCCCTTTTCTTGAGGCTCTTGCAGCGCCTGTGGCATGGACGCCTGCTTGCGCACAACGCGTGGGCCTGTCTTTAAAGGGCCGACGGGGACGTCGGTGTTCCCAGGCGCAACGCGCAGGCATGTCTCGCCCATGAATCGCGGGCGGGACGCCCGTGCCACAGTCCGGATCGCGGGCAAGATGCCCGTGCCACTTTGAATGCCGTTCACTTCTTTGCGCTCTCTGCGTTCTTTGCGGTTCACATCCAATCCGCCGTTTCGCTCGGTTGACCGCAACTTAATCCAACGTGCCCTATTCCAGGCGGTTGCGCAAGTTGGAAATGATGGTATAGGATCATTCAAGTGCCGGGTTTAGGGTCACTCGTCTTTCGACCGGTGCGTGGCCCGGTCCGCGAGCGATTTGGCGGCGAGCGAGGAGGCGAAGGCGATAGTGCCGAGCTTGCCGCCGGCGCCGCCCATGGCGGGCAGGGTAAAGATAAAGATTAAGCCGGTAATCAGGCCGGCCAGCGCCAGGCGCCGTTCGTCGGCGAGACGTTCCCGGCTGGACATGCCGGTAAAGGACGCGCAAATGACAACGACGGCCAGCATGGGACCGGTTTCGGGCATGAGCGGCGGCAGAAGCAGTCCGCCCGCGAGGCCGACGAGGGCCGAGGCCATGACCGGCCCGAGCTTGAGCCGGGTGGACAGTGAAAATGTTCCCATGCTCGCCGCCACGGAAAAGAGGACGATGAGAGCCTTGACGTTCGCGGCGGGGATCGGGGCTTGGCTAAGCGGGTTCCCGGTTAGCCAGGCCATAGCTACGCAGCCTATGAAGGCGATGGTGCCAAGCTTGCCTCCGAATCCGTTGAAGACAGGGGCGGCCAGCAAAAAAACGGCGGCGGCCAGCAGGGCGGCGAGGGTGACATGAGTCGAGGCGTAGAGGCAATCTTGCGAGACCATGCCGACAAACGCGCCGCAATAAACGGCGGCCGCCTTGTTGCGCGCGATCAGCGCGCCGATCGCGCCAACGAGGCTTGCGCCCACAACCGGGCCCAGACCGACAGCGTTGGCCAGAATGAACGTGGTCAGGGCGCCCGTGACAATGGCCAGCACGGTCAAGGCGGGGGTTTCGCGGCTGGAGGCTACGGGGTGCGCCGCATGAAAAATGCGGGTCCATTCGTTGCGGCATTGATACAGGAAAGCGGCCAGGACGAGGATCATGGGGGCGCCCCAGATCGGGGTGAGCCGGGTTGCCTGAGCCAGCGCATGGGTTAGCAGCGTGGCGGTCATTGCGGCGAGAACGAAAAATCCTAGGGTGGCAGACAGCATGGCGCTATTCTTCTATGCGAGATTTATTCATGACGCAAGGCGATAATCGGGTCGACGCGCGCGGCATTGGCGGCCGGATACAGGCCGAAAACGATGCCGACAATCAGACTGATGGCGAGCGGCAGCAGAATGCCGAGCGGGGTCAGCACGGTCGGCATGCCGGAGAACCAGGTGATGGCCAGAGGGGTGAGTACACCCAGGCCGATGCCGATGAGGCCGCCGAGCGTGGACAGCACGATGGTTTCAATGAGAAATTGGTGGATGATTTGCCGACGTTTGGCGCCGATAGCGCGGCGGATGCCTATTTCGCGCGTGCGTTCCGTGACGGATGCCAGCATAATATTCATGATGCCGATGCCGCCGACCAGCAGGCTGATGCCGGCGATGGAGCCCAAAACGATATTGAACGTGCGCTTGGTGGCTTCGGCCTGTCTGAGCAGGGCCAACGGCACGCTGATGCGGTAGTCCTCGTTTTTGTGAAAGCGGCGCAGCATGTGCTCGATGGCGTTGGCGGTGGGCTCGACATGGTCCATATCGTCCGCTTGCGCGATAATCTGGTGCAATTCCACGCGCTCCCGTATCGTGGCGCCGGCGCTGCGGCGAACGAAATGGTCGCCGAAATACTGGCGTGCCACGCTCAGCGGAATGTATGCGTCGACGTCCTGATCGGGGATTTGCATGGTTCCGGTTTGGCCCGATTCGTTGCGGACAATGCCGACGACCTCGAAAGCGTCGCTGCCGATGCGAACGATCTGGCCCAGGGTGTTGCGGGTCGCCAGCAGCTTGCGGGCGCCGAATTCCGTCAGAACCGCCACGGGCCGAACCTCGGTTTCGTCTTCGCGACGCAGGGTGCGACCGGCCAGAACGGTGCGCGGCACGAGCCGGAACCACGCGTCGGTTGTGCCGACGACTCTCAGTTCCATCATACGGTCGCCGAGACGGGCTTCCTTGCGGATCAGTTTGACGGGTGCGATTTCCCGCAGGGCGGGGAAGCTTTCCTGCATGCGCTTATGATCGTCGTAGGTCAAACCGTACATGCTGATGCGAGTTTGTCCGCCGGTGGCGGATTCCTCTTCCACCGATTTGACGGACGAAACGATGATATTGTGGCTGCCCAGCTTGGCAATTTCCTGCATGGCCTGTTTGCCGGCGCCTTCACCGACCGAAAGCATGGCCACGACGCTGCCGACGCCGAAGACCATACCCAGCATGGTGAGCGCGGAGCGCAGTTTGTGCAGCCACAGGTTTTCCATGCCCAGCATGATATTGCGTATAAATCGGCTGTTTTTCATGAGCTTTCGATTCGGTCGATACGACCGTCCTTCATGTGGAGGCGGTTTTGCGCGTAGGCGGCCACGTGGGATTCGTGCGTGACCATGACAATAGTCTTGCCTTCGCCATGGAGGTCGCGCAGAAGCCGCATGATTTGTTCGCCGGTTGCGCTGTCGAGGTTGCCGGTGGGTTCGTCGGCCAGCAGGAGACGCGGGTCGTTGGCCAGCGCGCGGGCGATGGCGACCCGCTGCATTTGGCCGCCCGACAGTTCCGAAGGCCGATGATTAAGCCGGTCCTCGAGGCCGACCTTGCGGGCCAGTTCGCGGCCGCGTTCCCGGCTTCTTTCGGCGTCCCAACCCAAGTAATAGAGCGGCAGTTCGATGTTGCGCTGGACGGTAAGTTGCGGAATCAGGTTGAAGCTTTGGAAGATGAAGCCGATCTGGCGCAGGCGCCGGTCGCTCAACGCATTGTCGTCCAGGCCGGCCACGTTTTGGCCTTCGACGAGATAGGCGCCGGACGAGAGCCGATCGAGACAGCCAACGATGTTGAGCAGGGTGCTTTTTCCCGATCCGCTCGATCCCATGACGGCCCAAAAGCTTCCACTCTTGATGTCGAGGCTGACATCGTTGAGCGCATGAACTTTTTGGAGGCCCATGGCATAGGTCTTAACCGCCCGATCGAGTTGCACAATGGTATTGTCTTGCGCTGTCATAAGAATGGCGCTTAGTTAGAGCCCCTTTCAAAAGCGTATGCTTTTTCCCGCAGCCAGCGTGTGAGTATGTGAGTGCGTGAGTATGTGTAAAAACTCACATACTCCCAAACCCACATACCCACACACTTCGGTTGCGGGCGTACCCGCCTTAATGCCTTAATCTGCCGCCTCTGCCATAAAAAACAAGCATGTACATCTACGGCGTGCGCCGGGGCCGTTGTCCGGCGCGCGCGCCGTCGGGCCGGGTGCGTGTTCGTTCCGGCTTCGGTGCGGAATCGGCCGGCCGGTCCGTTTCGGCTTCGGGAGACGAAGGGATGCCTGGCTCCGCTGCGGGCGGGACAGCGGCATTGTCTTCCATCCAGGGCTCGGTCGCGTCGGTTGTCGACTCTGCAACGGTTGCTTCGCCGAGCGGCGGTGTCAGCAGGACGGCATCGCCTTGCTCGAGGCCGGAGAGGATATGCACCATGCGGTTGTTGTCGAGCCCGATTTCCACGGGTCGGGGTTGAACCGAACGTCCATCGACCACATAGACGGTGGGTTGGTGTCCGACTCGAATGACGGCTTGTATCGGGATGTAGAGCGCATCGTCGTATTCGGCAACAACAATGCGCGCGCGGCAGCTCATGCCGGGCCGCAGCGCATCGTCGCCGTTGTCGATATGAATATCCGTGTTGTAGATTTTGAGATCCGGATTCATCCACATGCTCTGCGCGTCCGGCAATGGCGCGATACGCGCGACCACCCCCGCGTATTGTCGGTCGGGTAGCGCATCCACTGTGACAACGGCAGGCAGGCCCACGTTCACTTTCTGCAGGTTGGATTCGTGAATGCTGATTTCGGCCATAGTGGAGGCTGTGGCCGGCAGGTGGATCAGATCCTGGCGTTCCCGCACCTCGATGCCTTCCGCCAGCGGCTCCACGTTCCAGCGTCGCCGCTGGGCGCTGGTGGCGTAAACGACTTGTCCGTCCATAGGGGCGACGATGCGGGCCTTGACGATTTGCTCCTCGATTTTCGAGAGCCGATCCTTTTGACGCGTATATTCGGCCTCGCGCGCCTTGAGGTTCGCCCGGGCTTGCACGGTATCGGCGCGCGCCTTGCGTATTGAGCGTTCCAGCGCCATTTCGGCCTGCTGAACATCGCTTTCCAGTTGGGCTATATTGCGTTTGTAGACGAACTCGGTCAGCAGGCGCAGATTGTTGCGGGCCAGGGACAGGTCCAGCCCCCGTTTCTTCTCCATAAGCTCGTCGGCCTGCAGCTCGGTTTGCGAGATGTATTTGTCTTCCGCCAAGGTGCGCGACCATTTCAGGGTTTCGCGCGCGCGGGTCAGTTCCTCTTCCGCCAGGGTGATTTGCGCTTCGGTGCGCTTCAACTCGTTGGGGTAGTCGCCTTCGATGTATTTACGCAGGTCGTCCCGAGCGAACTGAAACGTCAATTTTGCCTTGTCCACATCGCTTTTGGCCTGATTCTCGACGACAGCCAGCGTTTCCTGCGCGTTTATGAAGGTGGCGTGCGCATTTTGAACGCGAATCTCCTGGTCAAGCCGACTGTCGATCAGGGAGCTGGCGTCCAGTTCCACCAGCAGATCGCCTTTTTTCACGCGGGCGCCTTCGGGGACCAGGGAAATGATGGCGCGTCGGCCTTCGACTTCGTTTTTAATGATGACCATATCGCGCGCCTGGATGGTGCCCGACTCGGTCACGGCGATGGTCAGAGGTCCGCGTACGGCGTGAAACACGGACGCCTGCGTTGTGTCGTCCGGCCCAAAGCGTTTGCGTGCGAGGCCGGCCACAACGATGGCCAGAATGGCGGCCATGCCGATCGGGACGGCTTTGCGAAGGGTGTTATTCTTCATGGGGCGATGCGTGGTCATGGTGCGGTTCCTCTAGGCTGCTGTTATCGGGTGAAAGCAGGCTCGGCAAGCCTTGCTTGTCGACGAGCAAGGTTCCGGTGTCCCGCAACAGTTCCATTTCGGCGATGCGATAGTCGACAATGGCGGAGGTCAAACCGTTGCGCGCCGCGAGCAGGGCGTCCTGGGCTTCGATAAGGTCGCGCATTTGAGCCCGGCCGGCCTCCAGAAAAAGCGACACGCTTCTGACGCGCTTTTCGGCCAAGCCTACGGCAACCGTTTGGATGCGCAGGTTCTCTCGTGCCAGTTTCATGTCACGGAGCGCGTTGCGAACGGAAAGCTTGATATCGTCTTCCATGGCTTGCACGGCACGGACGGCGCGTTCAAGGTCGATCAGCCGATTGCGATAGGCGACGCGTTCGGCGGTGCGTTCGATGGGCAGGTTGAGGGTCAGGAGCCCGGTGATTATGCCCTTGTCCGGACGGAGCCGGGCGGCATCCTGCGTGGCGTTGTCAACGCTGGCGCGGCGGCTTCCAAGCGGCGCGGAGCCCAGAAGCGTGAGTTCCGCGCGGAGCCGGTCGGCGGCCACGACGACGGCCCGCTGGGCGTCGTAAACTTTGCCGATTTGCTGTTTGAGATCGAGGCGATGGTCGAGGGCCTCGCGCACGGCGGTTTTTTCCCGTTCCGCCCAGGCGTTGTCGGTGGCGCTGTTCGCCGTTTCATCGCGCTTTTGGGAGGCTTCTTTGCCAAGATCGGTTTCCGGCAGATCCGGAAGGGTCGCGCGGATGCGGTCGTCGGGCGCCAGATCGATGTGCGCGTCCGGCGGAAGACCGATCAGCGTTTTGAATGCGTCCAGCGCTCTGCGGCGGGTCTCGTCAGCGGCGATCCAGCGTTGACGGGCGCGCAGTTCGTTCTGGACGGCTTGATCCACCTCGATTTCCTTGACGCGGCCGGCATCGGCCAGGCGCCGGCTGCGTTGCGCCGAGGCCAGCGCGCTCTGATAGTTTTCGCGGCTGTTGCCGACTTCGTCCATCCTCCGCAGTACGGAATAGTAACGGCTGGCGATCTCGACGGCGAACTGTTTCTTGTAATGTTCGAAGTCGAGAATCGCATAGACGACGGTTCGTTCGGCTTGCGTCAGGGATTCGGCGGCGATATGCCGACCGGCTCCGCGCATCAGGGGGATGGAGATGGACGTGTCCACGGCCAAACCCAGCGACGAGGCGCCGCCGCCCGTCAGCAGATTCGCCAGATCCACCGCCAGTTCCGCGGCGATTTCGGTTCCGCCAG